>JAISRV010000003.1 GCA_031273445.1 Candidatus Adiutrix sp.
CTTCCGGACGAAACCAGGCCGTCGCCTCTCGCGGGAGCGCCCTCGCCAGCCCTTGAACAGGCAACGCCTGAACAGGCGCCGCCTCCAGCCCCGGCTCCTATCACGGAACCGGCGGCCCCGGCCAAGGCGGCCGCGCCCGGAAACAAGCTGGCCGAAGCCGTGCTTGAAGCCTATTCAGGACGCATGGCCATTTTCTCTTTCGGCGAAAAGCCGGTTGAAGGGCTGACCGCCAAAAACGCGGTGGGGCACACTCCGGGACACACGGCCTTTTTACTTGAATCCGGCGGGGAAAAACTGCTGTTCATCGGCGATCTGCTGCACGCCGCCGCGTTGCAGTTTCCCTACCCTGAGATGTGCGCCAGCTATGATCGCGACCAGAGCCAGGCCGTGATCAGCCGCAGAAATATTTTGAATGAAGCGGCCGACCTGAATATGCCTGTCGCTGGCGCTCATATTCCCCACAGCGGCGTGGGGCTTGTGGCGAAAAGCGGCGACGGCTTTGCTTTCACTGTGGTGCCGCCTGCCCGCTAACGGAGGACCAGCTATGGGAACAGGCCTCATCCTGGTCAATACGGGCCCCGGCAAAGGCAAAACCACGGCCGCGCTGGGCACGGCCATACGCGCTTTAGGCCAGGGCTTCAAGGTGGCCTTTCTTCAGTTCATCAAAAATCAGGAAACCGGCGAAAGCTTGTTTTTAAAGGCTTATGCCCAAGCCCACCCCGACCGCCTGTATTACAACCGCCTGGGGTTGGGCTGTCTGCGGGGCGAACCGGCTGAAGAAGACCTGGCCAAAGCCGCCGAAGCGATGGCCGAAGCCGACGAACTGCTGCGGGGCGACTACGGGCTGGTGGTGCTTGATGAGATATGCGTGGCGATGGCCCGGGGACTCATCAAGGTAGAGGCGGCGACGGAACTGATAAGATCGCGCCCGGCGGCCATGAATCTGATCCTCACTGGCCGCGGCTGCCCTGATGAAATAATTGCTCTGGCCGACACGGTCACTGAAATGAAGGTGCTCAAACATGCCTATGAAAACGGCGTCCCGGCCCGGCGCGGCCTGGAATTCTAATGAACGGCGCGGCGGCGATTCTTTTCGGGGCGAGAATCGCTGCGGCGCGGCAACCTGGAATAAACATCCAGAGGCGGAGGGTTAGCGTTTGTGGTACAGCCCTGACAATTTTTTTGACCTGGAGCGGATGTCCGATACGCCGGCGGCGGCCATATTCAACGACCTGACTTACGTCTGGGAAGTTTTGGACCACCTGGAACCATTCATTCGCCGGCGGATAAAACCAAATGTGGCGCCCCTCCGCGCGTGCGGCGTCATGGTCATGGCGCCGGCCGCCATCGACGCCGAAGGCGCCGTTCACCACGGCGTGACCTATGAACTAGGCGACCCGGCCAAGGGCGGGCTCAAAATTTTCCGGCACGGCCGCCTCCTCTCCGAGGCCGCTCTCATTATGCCTGGAGTCGTTCTGGCCGACGACGACATAGAAATCGGCGCCGGCGCCCTGGTGGAAAGCGGCGCCATGATCAAAGGCCCCACCATAATCGGGCCGTATTCGGAGGTGCGCCAGACCGCCTATGTGCGCGGCGTGGTCATGTCTTCGCCCGGCGCGGTCATAGGCCACGCCACCGAAGCCAAGAACGCCCTTCTGTTGGCGGGCGCCAAGGCCGGCCACTTCGCCTATCTGGGCGACAGCGTTCTCGGCCGTGAAGTCAATCTGGGCGCCGGCGCCAAGCTGGCCAACCTGAAAATGAACGACAGCCCCTATGTCTTCAGGTTTGAAGGTCAGCGCTTTACCGTCAAACGTCGCAAATTCGGCGCCATCATCGGCGACTATACCGAAATCGGCTGCAACGCGGTCGCCAACCCCGGCACACTGCTGGGCCGCGCAATCAGAGTGATGCCCAACGCCGCCCTGGCCCCCGGCTATCGTTCGGGCGGCTCATTTTTGAACGGTTGACATGCATTTCAGCGCCGTCATCGCCGCCGTTTTCTTAAGTTCTCTGCCGGTCATGAATCCGCCCCGCACGCCGCCGGACGCGGACGCGCCTGTTTTCTGGGAGACCCCCGTCTCCAGGGCCGCCCCCGGCCGGACGCGCGACGAATGGGCTATTTACCCGCCGGAGACCGCAGCCAAAATAACGGCCAGCCTGGCCATAAATATAGAACGGGGCAACGCTGAAGCGATTGACTTTCTTAAAAGCGAAACCGACCCCCTTTTGGTTGAGCGGAGGGCTTGGCTGCGCTATCTGGCGCGCGACTACGACGGCGCGCAGAGCGACTATGAAAGAGTTCTGGCCTCCGGCGACCGCGGCGTGGCCCGTTCTCTGGCCCTGGCCGGCTATCAGGCGACTTTGGAGGCCAGGGCTTCCGTCCTGGGCGACCTCTCCGCTTACGGCCCTCTGATCAAAAGTCTTAAAGACGAATGGCGCAACGAGGCGGCCTTAAGCCGCCTGCCGGATATTTATGCCCGGCCCGGCCTGCCGAAGGAAACACGCGACTTTATCAGACAACAGGAGCCCATCCTGAATCTGCGCCTCGGCCGTTTCGACCGGGCGGCGGAACTTCTGTCCAAGCCCCTGAACGGGGCGGAAGTCAAATGGCTGGCCCAGGCTGAGACGCGGCGGGGCAATTTTAAAAAAGCCGCCGAACTGCGGCTGGGGCTGGCTTTGAAAGCCGCGTCGGGCCGCGCCAGGGCCGCTGAAATGAAAACGGCCTTTCTGACGCTGGCCAGAGGCGGCCTTTTTGAAGAAGCCCTGTCTTTGGCGGAAAGATGCCCCGAAATAAAAGCCTTCGACGGTTTTGCCTGGCATCTGGGGCTGGCCGCCTTAATGGCCGGGGAACGCCGGACGGCCCGCGAGCATTTTGAAGCGGTCATCCAGGATAACGCCCAGCTCCAGCGTCGCCAGGCGGCCCGTTATTTCCTGGCCCGCGCCCTGGAAATGGACGGCCGCCGGGCTGAAGCGCGTCTCAACTACAAAAAAGCCGCGGAAGGCCCTTTCAGCTATTACCGTCTGCTGGCCTTGGGCCGTCTCTCCGGGCCGGGCGGAAAAAACCTGGACGCGCCCATGGCCCGCCTTCTGGAGCCGGGGCCCCCGGGCCGCGACTGCGACAGCCTCGGCTATCACTTGTGGATCAGCGAAAAAGGGCTGGGCCCGGTCGAGCTTGAAGAGGCTGCGGACGCGCTGGCCGCGCTGGGGAATTTGTTCGAAGCGTCCAGCCGCTCTCAAGAGGCCTTTGACGCAGCTTTCGTCGACGCCCTGACTAAACGCGACTGGCAAGCCGCTTACAAGACGCTACGCCGGCATGAGGCTTGGCTGACCGGAAAAAATATGGCCGTAAAGCCGGCCGCCGGAAAAACATGGCTGCCGGTCGCGGCCACCGTGGCCGCACGCGCGGGCGATTACCGCCTGGCCGTACGCCTCCTCTCCCGCGTAAAAAGCGGTCCGCCGTCAAACGGCCTGAAAAGGTGGAGCCACCCTTTGGTCTACAGCCGCGAGATTCTCGCCGCTCACCGTCAATACGGCCTGTCGCCGCAACTGCTGCTGGCCCTGATCCGCACCGAGAGCGCCTACCAGCCTGACGTCATCTCCGCCTCGAACGCCCGCGGCCTGATGCAGCTTCTGCCGGCCACGGCCGACAAAATCAACGAGATTCTGGAACCGGGGCCGGCGGAGCAGTCTTCAGATTATCTGTCTTCAGACTATCTATGGCTTTTCGATCCCGGCCTGAACATCAGCCGGGGCGCGTGGTATCTGAACGAGCTGATACAGGGCTTCGGGGATGTCGCCCTGGCCCTGGCCGGATACAATGGCGGCCCATACAACATAAAAAGTCTCATCGAAGCCAAACCGGGCCAGCCTATTGATCTTTTCATAGAAACGCTGCCCTTTGAAGAGACCGGCCGCTACGTCAAAAAAATCATGGAAAGCCGCTATATTTACGAATACGTCTATCTGGGCGAAGCGGCTTTGCCGGACCTGACCGGTCCGGCCGCGGCGCCGAAGGCCAGTCTACCAGCTTTTTAGGAAAGGTAAGCGGCGGCCACTTTTTAAAACTATTCGCCTACACCCGAGAACTGCCGAATAAAAATCGCCGTCCTTGACATCTGATCGCGCCTGGGTTATATTTGATGGGACTTCAGAAGAAGTCTCCCCAAGTCATATGTGAACTTATGACCAAGGTCATGAAGGCCGGCCCCAAACTTTCAGTATTGGGAACGGCCTTTTTATGTTCAGGCTCCTGGCGGCTGATCGCGTGGAAGTCATGAAAGCCGGCCCAGATTTTTACAGTATTGGGAACGATTTTTTGATATTCAGGCTCTTGGCGGCTAATAGCGTCGACGAGCCGGGCGATTTCATTTTTACCTTAAAAAGCGAGGGAATGTTTATGAAGGTCTTTTGTTCTTTGACTCTGGCCAGCGCCATTTTTTTGGGCGTCCCCCTGGCCGCGCAGGCTCATTTCGGCATGGTCATTCCTTCCAAACCCGCCGTCATGGAAATACAGGAAGCTGAGGTGACGGTGGACGTCAGGTTTTGGCACCCTTTCGAGAATGCCGGGATGGATTTGGAGAAGCCAAAAAAATTTCAGGTTTTTAACGGCGGTAAAGCCGTCAATCTCATGCCTGAGCTGAAAGAGGGGAAACTGAGAAACTTCAAAACATGGACCGTAGATTACAAAATCGAGCGCCCCGGGCTTTATGTTTTCGCTCTGGAGCCGGCGCCTTACTGGGAGCCTGAAGAAGACAAGTTTATAATTCATTACACTAAAGCCTATGTGAGCGCTTTCGGCGACGACGCGGGCTGGAATGAGCCGGTCGGCCTCAAAACCGAAATCGTGCCTCTGACCAACCCCACCGGGCTTTATGCCGGAGGGCTTTTCACCGGGCGGGTTCTGTTGGACGGCAAACCCGCGCCCGGCAGCGAAATTGAGGCGGAATGGAGCCCCGGCCAGGACAAAATGGGTCAAGCCCCCCATGAGGCCATGATCACTCTGTCTCTAGTGGCCGACGAAAACGGCGTCTTCAGTTTCGCCGCGCCTAAAAGCGGCTGGTGGGGCTTCGCCGCCCTGAACGAGGCTGACTATAAGCTTAAACAGGCTGGCCAGGACAAAGACGTGGAACTGGGCGGCGTCGTCTGGGTTTACTTCCATGAAATGAAAGAGGCGGTTCCTTACGCCGGAGAATGAGGCTTCCGGGACTTTATGACCAGGCCGCCTTTCATCATCAGCCCGACCGCGCGGCTTGAAACAAAACGCCGGGGAATGAGATTTCCGGGACTTTTAGTCGGGCCGTATTGCCGCCGGCCCGGCCGCACGGCTTGAAACAAACAAAATACTTCCGAGGCGGTTATTATGGGCCTGTCCCGCAGATGTTCAGCGACTGGAATCGCGCTTATTTTAAGCCTGGTATTTTTCGTTTCCCCGGCCGCGGCCCACTCAATTTATATTTTCGCTTTTCCGGACGATTCGCAAATCTGCACCAACAGCTATTTTGGCGGCAAAGCCAAGGTCCGCGGCGGTCAAGTCAGCATGGCCGCGGTTTCGGGCGAGATTCTGGCCACAGCTAAAACCGACGAGGCGGGCAACGCCTGCTTTGACCGCCCGGAGCGGATTCAGGACCTGATTTTTACGGTAGAAGCCAGCGGCGGCCACCGGGCCGAATTCAAAATGCCGGCCTCTGAGCCGGCGGCCGGCAGCTCAGCCTATGATTCGAACGATGGCCGGCCGGCCCCGGAAACGATGGCCGGCGAACAGGCCGCCGGCGCAGCCTGGCCCTCGACCCGCGCCGGGTCTCTGACCAGGGACGATTTACGCCAGGCTCTGTCGCCGATTATGCTGAAGCTGGCCGAAATGGAGAGCGCTCAAAACAGCCGGATCAATCTTAAAGACGTCGTCGGCGGGCTGGGCTGGCTTCTCGGCCTGGCCGGCGTCGCCTTTTTTGCCGCCGGCCGCAAAAACAAGACCCGAATTAAGGAGAGGTCCTGACATGCATATCTCTGAAGGCGTATTGTCCGCGCCGGTTTTAATATGCGGCGCGGCCCTGGCTCTGGGGGGCATGGCCAAAGGTCTCAGGGCCGTCGGCGAAGACGATATTCCCAAGGCCGCCGTCCTGGCCGCCGTTTTCTTCGTGGCCTCGCTCATTCACGTCAACATCGGGCCCGGCTCGGCCCACTTGATCTTGAGCGGCCTCATCGGACTTTTTTTAGGCTGGGCCGCCTTTCCGGTAATTTTCGCCGGCCTTTTGCTGCAAGGAATTTTGTTCCAGTTCGGCGGATTGACGGTTTTAGGGGTCAACACTTTCAATATGGCCTTCCCAGCCATGGCCTTGGGTCTTTTATTGCGAAAAGGCATCAACAGTCAGCGCAAAGCCGCAGCTTTCGCCGCCGCCTTCATTTGCGGCGGGGGCTCCATTTTGCTGTCGTCCCTTTTGGTGGCCTTGGCCCTGTTCCTGACCGGCCGTGAGTTCAAGTTCGTCGCCCTGGAAATAATGCTGGCCAACCTGCCCATCATGATCATAGAAGGGCTCATGTGCGCCCTGGTGGTCGGTTTTCTGGCCAAGGTTCGGCCGGCGCTCTTGACCGGCGAAGCCTTAGGCTTTGAAAAGCCGGCCAAAGCCTGATAGGATTTGAGAATATGCCTGCACACCATCAAAGCCTGACTTGGTCTAAGAATATGTCTGAACACCATAAATCTCAGGGAAAGCGGCTCGCTCGTAGAGAGTCGGCGCTGAAAAAGGCCGACCCGCGTTTAAAAATTATCGCGGTTGTGGTCTGGTCTTTTCTTTTGGCTCTGACCGAACAAATAGGCGCGGCTATGGCCGGCTTGGCCGGCTCGGTCATACTGGCGATGATCTCCGGGCTGCCCGCCAAAGACATTCTCAAACGGCTGCTGACGGTTAATTTTTTCATCCTTTTCCTCTGGCTGGTTCTGCCCTTTTCCTTTTCCTACCCCGGCGAAGTTATGGCCCGCCTCGGCCCCCTGGAAATAACCCGCCAGGGTCTTCGCCTGACCTGTCTTTTGACCATCAAAGGCAATGCCGTGGCTTTGGGCGCCATCGCATTTTTCGGCGCCTCCTCTGTTTTTGAGCTGACCGCCGCCGCCAGGCGTCTGGGGGCCCCGGAAAAAATGACCGCCATTTTCGTTCTCATGTTCAGGTATGTTCAAGTCATCGGACAGGAATGCGCCAGGCTGCGCTTGGCCATGAAGGCCAGAGGCTTTAAGCCGTCCATGAGTATGCACAGCTACCGCAGCTACGCCAACCTGATCGGCATGATCCTGATACGTAGCCTGGATCGGGCTTCCAGAATTCACGCGGCCATGCGCTGCCGCGGTTATAACGGCCGCTTCTGGCTGTCGGGAGAATTCAATTTCAAAAAAATCGACTGGGCCCTGGGCTCGCTCATGATTCTGCTGATCTGCGGGGTGCTCGCTTTTGCCTTCGTCTGAATCATTGATAGCGTTGAAAAACATCGACTTTAGCTACCCAGACGGCCGCCGGGTTTTCAGCGATTTAAACCTAATTTTCCGAGACGGCCAGAAAGCGGGGCTGGCCGGACTCAACGGCTGCGGCAAGACCACGCTGCTTTCCGTCATTATGGGGCTCTTATATCCGCAGCGGGGCGAAGTGGAAATTTTCGGCCGTGCGCGTCGTGAAGAAAAAGATTTTAAGGAAATACGCGCTCAAATGGGTTTTGTTTTTCAGGACGCCAACGATCAACTCTTCTGCCCCACCGTGGCCGACGACATTGCCTTCGGCCCCTTGAACCTGGGCGCCTCCCGGAAGGAAGCCGATCTGATCGTGGAAAAGACGCTGGCCCTTCTGCGTCTGGAAGGCTTTGGGCCGCGAGTGACCTATGATCTCTCCGGCGGAGAAAAAAAACTGGTCTCCATCGGCACAGCCCTGGCTCTCAACCCCCGCCTGCTGATCCTCGACGAACCCACCACCTCGCTGGACGAAAAAACCGTCGCCCGGCTGGAACAAATTTTAAACGACTGCGGCCTGCCTTATATCATCGCCAGCCATGACCGGAGTTTTCTGGCACGAACCACCCATCTGGTCTGGACCATGACCGAAGGCCGGCTGGTTGAAGGCTGACGGCTTATTCACATCTCCACCCTGCATTCCTATGTGGTCAATGGCCAGATAATTGACCAGACGAACATGACGCCCATGGTGGCCGCCAGTTCGTCGCCGGCTCCCACGGCGACCCCTACGAGGTGGCCGTCACCGTCAAGCCCGTACCGGCCGGTCAATGGAAGGCCGTCAAAGCCGCCTCGGCCGGTCGCATCGGGTCCATGCTGGACCTTCTGTCCGGAAAATTTCCGAAAGACGTAATGGCCCAGGTGGCCGACCCGGAAAAGGGCCTCTTTCCCAAGCTGGGCGAGTTGAAATTCAGTTGCACCTGCCCGGACTGGGCCCAGATGTGCAAACATGTGGCCGCGACCTTATACGCCTTCGGCCACCGCCTGGATCAGGCCCCGGAGATGCTGTTCCTTTTGCGCGGAGTCGACCCGGCCGAATTGGTCAATCTGGAGGCCATGGCCGAGTCCGCCACCGCCGGAGGGGAGTCCGCCCTGCGCGACGACGCCTTGGCCGGCATTTTCGGCATTGAGCTGGATTTGGGCGGGCCGGAAACAAAGGCTCCCCAAGCCGGCCGGGCGACCCGAAAGGGAAGGCCAGACGCTCCCGGCGGGAAGACCGGGACCAGGCCCCCAA
>JAISRV010000050.1 GCA_031273445.1 Candidatus Adiutrix sp.
TCCTGCCATTTTCGCGTCTGGATGCGTCCTTCAATATAAACCTGCCGGCCTTTGGCCAGATATTCGTTCACAATTTCGGCCAGACGGTCGAAGCAGACGATATTGTGCCATTCCGTCCGGTCTTCTCCGCTGAAGCGTTCCGTGGTGGCCAAGGAGAAGCGACAGACGGCCTTGCCGGAATTTTGCCCGTATTTCATTTCCGGGTCTTTGCCGAGGTTCCCGACCAATATGACTTTATTGACCCCTGCCATGGCGATGCTCCTTAAGTCTATAAAAAATATGGCCAGCGTTTGATTAAAACCTTAATTTCGTCAGAATACCACACAAGCCCCGACGCTGGCAAGCCGTACCCGCAAACCTGTCGCAGTAAAGCGGTAATGCCCTTTCGGACGACGGTCCGTCAGCCCGGGATTGACCGAATTCCGGATTGTTGCTAAATATAGACGGAAGCTTGAACGGAAACTTAAATCACCTTAAAGGAGCAAGTTATGAAAACATCGCTGGGAGCCGTGACTCTGGCCTTTCCTCTGCCCGCTTTTCTGGTGGGGTCCTACGACGCGAACGGCCGCGCCAACATCATGACCGCCGCCTGGGGCGGCATAGCTTCTTCGGACCCGCCCTGCCTCTCGGTTTCCATCCGGCCTTCCCGCTGGTCTTATGCCGCCATCCTGGCCAACCGGGCTTTCACCGTCAGCATACCTGATTCCCGTTTGGCCGCGGCTGCCGACTATGCCGGCCTGGTCTCCGGCCGGGATCATGACAAGTTCGCCCAAGCGGGCCTGACCGCGGTCAGGGCCGAGAAGGTCAACGCGCCCTATGTGGGCGAGAGCCCGGTGGCGATCGAATGCGAACTGTATAAGACTCTGGATTTGGGCGCCCACACCTTGTTCGTGGGGCGGATAGTGGACGTCAAGGCTGAAGAGGGTTTGATTAAAAGCGGCGGCGGCCTGGACATGGCCGGGGTCGACCCGATAGTTTTTAATTCCGGCGGCGACTATCACCGGGTCGGCGAATCGGTGGGCCAGGCTTTCGCCATAGGCAAAAGTTTTAAAAGCCCGAAATAAAGGTCTTCTTTCAGCGGGGCTCTACGGCGAGCACGGCCGGGAGGGGCGCGCTGTAGCCGGGCAGAAACAGCGCCCGATTGGCGGTTATCGAGAAAACCCCGCAAGAGGCGAAGACGGCGCCGTCCTGGCGAATCATGATCTGGGCTTCAAAGCCGCCGTCAAGCCCCATGACCTGAACGAGATCCAGCGCGGGGTCTTTCAGGGCGACGGCTAGGTCGTAGAGACTGACCGCGGCGGGGGTCATGATCAGCACGATGTTGCCGCGGGCGTCCTGCCCGATGGCTGAACGGCTGGCCAGATTGAAGCTGTCGCGAACGCGTATCCGACCCAGGCGATCCAGCAGCATGAACGACTGCATGGCGTTGTAAAAATGGGCCGGCAGCCAGGGTTCCGTCCGGGTCTCAAGATCAATGAGCGCGGCCAGGGGGGCGCCGGGCGGAGCTTCCGGCCGAGGGTCGGCCGCCAAAATGCCCCGCCAGCTTTCGTGTTCCGCGGCTGAAAGGTCGAAGCCGTCGCGCTTGAGACTCCCCATGTAGTTTCTGTCCGGATAATACTGGCCGCCGTTTATCAGGATAGCGGCCTGAGGCAGCCGGGCGGCCCAGGTTCTGACGTCGCCGCGTTCCTGATCAGGAAACTCGTTTTCGTGATAGGGCCGGAAGGTGAATTCAGCGGCGTGGAGACGGATGAGATACAATTCGTTCGAGCCCAGCCGGGCGCCGTACAGAAGGCGTGTTTTGGCTGTTTCCAGGCCCTCCGCGCGTCTTTGCCAGACCAACGGCGCCAGCCGGGGCATGACGTCCTCCAGCCGGGCATGGAGGTTTTTGAGTATTTCCAGAACGGCTGCGGCTGACTCTTTGGCGGAACCGGCCGGCGTCCCGGTCAGTTTCAGGTTCGGGCCGCCGAAGGGTCGCTGGTCGGAAATGACCAGAGTCAATGACGGCTCGACCGCTTCAGCCTGAAAAGTTATGGTCAGGCGGCTGGGCCAGGGACTCAGGGATTCGTCGAAAAACATGTTGACGACGAAGGGCGGAAGGCCGGGGGCGCCGTTTATGGTCAGCGTGCGCGAAGCGGAAGGCGCTTCGTCTTCCGATTCCGGCAGCCAGGCCGCCAGCCGCCAGATCGCCTGCCGCAGTTCGGCGTTGCCTGAAAAATCGGCCGCGGCGTTGTTTCCGGCGCCGGCCCTGAGGCTTAGGGGACATGACAGCGCCATGAGCGTGAAGGCCGTCAGCGGTAAAATATATATTTTAATTTTATGGAACATGGTGTATAGTCAAAAAAGAATTATCAGCTACAGTAAGTGATCGACCTTAAAGTCATCCGGGTAGGAGGCTTGGTTTGGCGTGTTTTGCCGTGACCGCCGGCCTGCTGAATGTTATTGGTCATTATAACACAGCAGAGGCCTCTTGAGAAAGCAATAAACCACCAAAGATTGAGGAGTTATTATGCCTGCTGAAATCATTAAAGGTTTGCCGGTGGCCACGGCCATGCGTGAGGAAATAACCGCCCAGGTCAAGGCCCTGGCCGCTTTGAAAGGAATACGGCCCAAACTGGCTGTGGTGCTGGCGGGCGATGACGAGGCCTCGCGCGTCTACGCCCAGTCCAAAGAAAAGGTCGGCCAAAAAATGGGCATTGAGGTGGAAATACACGTCAGGCCCGGTTCCACCCCCGAAGCCGAGATCGTCAGACTGATCGACGAACTGAATGCGGACAAGAACGTGCATGGAATTCTGGTGGAACTGCCCCTGCCGAAAGGCATCCAAAAAGAAAACATCATGAACCGCATTGATCCCAAAAAGGATGTCGACGGCGTTCATCCCGTCAACCGCGGTTATCTTCTGGGCGGGCAGGAACACCTGGCCTTGGTGCCGGCCACGCCTCTGGCCTGCATTGAGCTCATTCAGAGAAGCGGCTTGGATCTCAAAGGCAAGCGCGTCACTCTCGTCGGCCGCGGCGACACCGTGGGCCGCCCTCTGGCCAGTCTTCTGATCAAGCGCGACGCCACCGTCACCGTCTGCCACACCAAGACTATCGACTTGGCGGGAACCGTCAAGGCCGCCGAGATCGTCGTGGCCGCGGCCGGATTCCCGAAGCTGGTCAAAGCCGAAATGCTCTCCGCGGGCCAGACCGTCGTTGACGCCGGCATAAATCAGCTTGAAGACGGCAGCCTTTGCGGCGACGTCGAGACCGAAGCGGCCAGCCAGATCGTCAGGGCCATCACCCCAGTGCCCGGGGGCGTGGGCTCGTTGACCACCACCGTCATAATGCAGAATCTTCTGAAGGCCGTCGAGCTTCAGCAGAACGCTTAGGCCGGCCTGGCGCTCCCGCCGGCGTTGTCCCCGTCAAAGGATTAGGAGGAATTTAATGTCTACATTTTACGAAATGTCCATAAGCGATTTTCTTGAGATCGCCGCTTCCAGTTCTCATGTGCCCGGCGGGGGCAACGTTTCCGCCGTGGTCGCCGCTTTGGGCGCTTCCATGGGGGCTATGGTCGCCAGCTTGACTGCGGGGAAGAAGGGCTATGAAGAGCATCAGGAAGCCAACCGCGCCATTCTGACCGCCTTTATGGACGGTATTGAGAATCTCAAAATTCTCACCAAGGACGACGTGGCGGCTTTCGACGCCTATATGCAGACCTTTAAAATGCCCAAAGACACCGAAGAGCAGAAACAGGCCCGCAGCCAGGCCATTCAGGCCGGCGTCAAAAAAGCCACTCTGGCGCCTATGGGCATTTGCCGCCAGTGTCTTGAGCTGCTGCGCGAAGCCGCCAAGTTGGCCCCGTTCGGCAACAAAGGCGCCATCAGCGACTGCGGCGTCGCCGCCATAATTCTGGAAGCGGCCATCCGCGCGGCCATGTTGTCGGTCGACATCAATCTGCCCGCCGTCAAAGACGAAGCCTTTGTCGCCGACATTCTCAACGAACGCGGGCGCATCTTCGCCGAAGCCGAAGAGCTCAAGGCCCTGACGCTGACTCACATGCGCGCCCGTTGGTGAGGCGGGCGCATTTGACCGCCGCAAAGTCCGCCGTCGTCGGAGCGCGCCTTTTTGGGCGCGCTCTTTTTAGGTGGTTGACGTGCCGAAAAAGCCCCTGGCCGGGCAAAATCACATTTTTTGCCCGGCTCCGACCCAGCCAGCCAAGCCGAGCATTCTACATTAATAAAAATTTCTGATGAGAGAGCATGTTGAGAAAATTGAAAAAAGACGGTCTGGCTTGGTATGAGTTCTCTCTGTTCGATCGCTGCCCGGAATTGGCCCATGGCGTCTTTACCCGGGCCGGAGGCGTCAGCGGCCCGGAGGGCCAGGATCTGAACCTGGCCTTCAATGAACTCGACCCGCCGGAAAACGTCATGATCAATCTGAGGCGAGCCGAGGCGGCGCTGGGGCTGTCGCCGGCCG
Organism: Candidatus Adiutrix sp.; assembly: GCA_031273445.1. Lineage (GTDB taxonomy): Bacteria > Desulfobacterota > Desulfarculia > Adiutricales > Adiutricaceae > Adiutrix. The sequence goes on from JAISRV010000050.1 coordinate 4,458, forward strand.
CCTTCGCACGCCAGACGCACGGCCTCAATATTCTGGTGGTCAGGCCTGGCGACGGCTATCGCCCCGCCGCCCCCGCGGAGGTGCGCCAGGATTATGACGCCGTTATCGCCCCCGAGCCGGGCGTCAGCCTTTTGGTGAAGCTGGCCGACTGCCAAGGGATCATGCTCTACGACCAGACCCGGCGGATGCTGGGGCTGGTTCACAGCGGCTGGCGCGGTTCGGCGCGGAACATTATAGGGGCCGCGGCGGCTAAAATGAAAGAGCTGGGCGCCCGAACCG
>JAISRV010000076.1 GCA_031273445.1 Candidatus Adiutrix sp.
ACAAGCAAAAGATACAGGAGATCGGCGGCGCTCGGATTGTTTTCCCGGCCACCAAGGCGCAAGAGGATATTTACAAGGCGTTCGGGGTCACAGTCCCGTCACTGTAGGTATAATCATACAGGGAATTTAGGTTGTAACAGATTGCACACATTTTGAAGTTTGGCGCAAGATGTTGCGTTTAACTTGAAATAGGGCTTGACTTTAGCCCTTTTCCTCCCTTTCGCCCGGCGGAGGGACGGCCCGCTGTCCTCCACAAAAATAACGGATATTTCGCGGAAGATCGGGATATTGCCGTCCGCGTACTTCATCGCTTTCGACAGGGAAATTCCGCTATAAAATAAAACTCAACGCCGAATCAATTTTGGGATTGACATCAAAAATGGATGGGGTAAAATGTTACTATTTTCGTCATGCGGAAATAAAATCCATAAAACGGAAAAATTAAACGCTGATCGCCGGAGGTCGTCCGATGGGTGAAAAAATAAACAGCATAATGCGGGTTCTGGATATTATGGAATGTTTCGCCTTCAATAAGTCCGAATACGCCTTATCAGAGTTGGCGGACGAGTTGTCGCTGCCCCTGAGCACGGTTCACCGGCAGTTGAACACGCTCATCGCCCGCGGCTATGTTCAGCAAAACCAGAACCGCAAATTATACCAGATCGGCAGCCGGATGTTTCTCCTGGGCTGCGCCACGGTGGGCCGGTTCGACCTGAAGCGCGCGGCCCGTCCCTTTCTGCAGAAACTGTCGGCGGAAGTCGAGGAAACCGTCCACCTCTGCGGTCTGGACGGCTTTAACATGTATTACGTGGACAAAATCGAGAGCCTCCGGTCGGTTCGCTGCATTTCCGGCATCGGCCGTCGGCTTCCGGCCCATGCCACCGCGTCCGGGAAAATGCTGCTTTCCGATCAGCCTCCGGAATTCATCGACGAATACTGCCAGGCCCTGCCGAGTATGCCGGTCTACACCAAAAACACCATCGTCGACCCCGAAATTCTTCGCGACGCCTTGAAAACCATAAAAAAACAAGGCTATTCCCTGGATATAGAAGAAATAGAGGAAGGGCTGATCTGCGTTTCGGCCCCCCTGTATAACTATGACCAGAAAATGGAAGCGGCCATCAGCATTTCCGGGCCGATATTCAGGATGGAGGGGCAACTGGGCAAGTTTGTGGACAAGCTGAAAGCGGCCGCTTTGGAAATATCGCAGCAGTTGGGTTATGTAGTCGAGCGGGAAGCGGAAAGAGTCTATGATCGCCCAGACTGGGACGGCAGGGCCAACAGCGCCCAAGCTGACGATAAAGGCGGCGTCAGGCGCCGCGTCTCCCCGGCGGCGGCTCGGGCCAATTCGACAGCTAAATAATAAACTGAACGGTTTTGGAGCCGTCGATCAGCCGCGATCAAATAAACTATTGACAAGTTGCGTGGAGTCGGGTATGCTCAAACAAAAAACGAAATGTATTTCCGTCTGACGAAATTATTTATCAGATCTATTTCCAACCAGTCAAGTCTGCGGCTAACGGCGAGCTTCTTTGACAAATAGCCGCCATTTACTTCCGAAGCCCTGAAAGCGCGGCAACACGGCTTATTTGCATCCGACTTGCCGGGCAGGAGTTTAATCAAAAAATTAACGGAAACTATTTCCGTAATACGGAAACATACAGAACCGCCTCAGCGCGGCTTAAACATCGAGGTTATCTATGGACACTAACAGGCTGAAGAAAAAATTCAAAGACGGACAGGCCGCCATCGGCGCCTTTGTCCGCCTCAACAGCGTCTCCATGGAGGTGCTGGGACTGACCGGGTGGGATTTCGCCATCATCGACGTCGAGCATGGCGTCCACACCATGGAAGACGTTTCCAACATGATCCGGGCCGCCCGCTCCGTGGGCTTGACCAGCATAGTTCGGACGCCGGGCCCGGAGCCCGTGAACATACAGCGTTGTCTCGACGCCGGCGCTCAGGGCGTTCAGGTTCCTCAGTTGACCAGCCTCAAAGAGGTGGAAGACGCCTGCCGGGCCGCCCGGTATTATCCGCTGGGCAACCGGGGCTCCTGCCCTTTCAACGCCTCCACCGGCTACTCCACTGTTCCCTTCCCCGAGCACATGGAAAGTTCCAACCGGGAAGTGATGCTGGCGCTTCACGTGGAAAACGTCTGGGCCGCGGACAATATCGACAAAATCCTTGAGATGCCGGGCATCGACGTCATTTTCTGCGGGCCTTATGACCTTTCACAGTCCATGGGCATTCCCGGACAAACCGAGGCCCCGGCCCTGATGGAAAAAATGAAAAAAGTATTCGCGGCTTGCCGGGCCAAAAACGTGACCAGCGGCGTTTTTGCGTCAAACCCGGAAAAAGCCGGTTTCTGGGCGGAACAGGGGGTGCAGTATCTGGCCTGTTCGGCGGACGTGCATTTCTTAGCCCAGAGTCTTAAGCGGGCCGCCGACGCCATGCGCGCGCAGCTGGCCGAGCTAAACGGAGAGGCGCCTAATGACTAAAGCCAAAGCGGCCATCATCGGCTCGGGCAACATCGGCATGGATTTGATGTATAAAGTTTTGAAAAATTCTCATTTGGAAATGTCCCTGCTGGCCGGCTTGTCCAACGACTCGCCGCGCTTGGCCAGGGCCAGGGCGATGGGCATCCCCACTTCTGACCGGGGCATCGAGGCCATTGTCGAAAACCCTGACTGCTGCGACATTGTTTTCGACGCCACCACGGCCAAGGCTCATGCGGAACACGCCAAAGTCTTGAAGAAGTTGGGCAAGAAAGCCATCGACCTCACACCGGCCGGGGTCGGGGCCTGGGTGGTTCCGGCCTTCAACCTTGAGGAAAACCTGGACCGGGACAACATCAACCTCATCAGCTGCGGCGGGCAGGCCGTGATCCCCATCATCGGGGCCATTCAGAAGGTCGTGCCCGTGGAATACGCCGAGGCCGTGGCCGCCAACAGTTCCAAAAGCGTGGGGCCGGGCACCAGGGCCAATATCGACGAATACACCCAGCATACCCGTGAGGGCATGATGAAGGTCGGCGGGGTCAAATCGGCCAAGGCCGTCATCGTCATCAATCCGGCCGACCCGCCCATTGTGATGCACAACACCATTTTTTGCGTCACCGAAAAACTGGATGAGGAACTGGCCCGGGAAATCACCGCCTCCATCGAGGATATGCTTACAATCATCCAGTCCTACGTGCCCGGGTACCGGCTGACAGCCCCTCCCCAGTTCGCTTTTGACCGTCGCCAGGTGACCACCATGATCGAAGTCGAAGGGGCCGGTGATTACCTGCCGGACTATGCGGGGAACCTGGACATCATAACCCAGGCGGCGGTCCACGTCGCGGCTGAAATGGCCAAGAGAGCGTAGGGGGCAAGATCATGGAAAGAAAAGGCGACAAAATAACCATCCTCGACGCCACCTGCAGGGACGGCATGCATGCCGTGGCCCACCAGTTCACCCCCGAGCAGGTCGGGCGGATCGCCGCGGCTTTGGAAAAGGCCGGCCCCGATTACATGGAAGTATCCCACGGCGACGGCCTGGGGGGCAGTTCCATCACTTACGGCCGGGGCGCGGCTTCCGACGGCCGGTGGCTGGCCGCCGCTCGCCGGGAACTGAAGAACACCAGGCTGTCGTCGATGCTGCTGCCGGGCATAGGCACCATGGACGACCTGCGCCTGGCCGCCGACGAGGGCGTGGAAATGGTACGCATCACCGTCCACTGCACCGAAGCCGACATAACCGCCCAGCATATCGCCCTGACCCGGGAGCTGAGCATGAAGCCCATCGGAGTGCTGATGATGACCCATATGGTCGGCCCGGAAAAATTGCTGGAACAGGGCCGAATTCTGGCCGACAACGGGGCCGAGGCGGTTTACCTGATGGACTCCGCCGGCCATCTGCTGCCGGACGGCGTTCGGGCCCGGGTGTCGCTGCTGGCTCAAAAACTGCCCATCGAGGTCGGGTTTCACGCCCACGCCAATTTGGACATGCACATCGCCAACAGCATCGCGGCCCTTGAAGAAGGCGCCAGCTATCTCGACGGCACCTTGAAGGGTCTGGGCGCCGGCGCCGGCAACGCGCCTATTGAAGTGCTGGCCGCGGTCATGACCATGTACGGCTATGAATCCAATCTCGATCTTTACGCCATTGAGGACGCGGCCGACGACGTTCTGCGGCCCATGCTCGGCGCCAACCTGCCCAACATCGACAAGGTGGCGCTGACCATCGGCTACGCCGGGGTTTACAGCAGCTTCTCCCTGCACGCCAAGAGGGCCGCCGCGAACTACGGCGTCGACGCCCGGGACATCATGATGGAGTGCGGGCGCCGCAAGGTGGTCGGCGGCCAGGAGGACATAATTATCGAAGTGGCGGCCCAGTTGGCCGAACAGAAAAAAAGCGAGGGAGAGCGGTTATGAGCGGCGCGGAAAATTATGTGATAAGCGGCCCGGATTTGCTTAACCTGACCACAGAAATATTCGTCAAAGCCGGGCTGGGGCGCGAGGACGCCGGGATCGCGGCCGGATCGCTGGTGGAAGCCAATTTGCGCGGCACCGACAGCCATGGCGTCATCCGGGTGGAAAATTATATCAAGCGGCTGAAGCACGGCGGCGCCGCAGCCAACGTCAAGTGCCGGCTGGTCTCGGCAACGCCGGCCACCATCGTGCTCGACGCTGAAAATGGTTTGGGGGCCGTCGCTTCCCGCCAGGTCTGCGGCCTGGTGCGGGACAAGGCCCTGAAAAACAACCTGGCCTTCGGGGTGGTCCGCAACAGCAACCACTTCGGGGCGGCTTCCATGTGGGCCCTGCTGCTGGCCGGGGATGATCTGATCAGCTTCGTCGGCTCCAATGTTCACCGGCTGATGCCGGCCCCCGGGGGCAAAGGCGCGGCTATAGGCAACAACCCCTTCGCCCTGGCCGTGCCGGCCGGGCGGTATGAACCCATGTGCCTGGACATGGCCTGCAGCGTGGTGGCCCAGGGCAATGTCCTCAAATACCGGCACGACCGTCGGCAAATGCCGGAAGGCTGGTTTGTCGACTCCGAGGGCGAGCCGACCACTGACCCATTCGAGGCCCTGATGGTTCTGCCTTTCGGCGGCCACAAGGGTTTCGGCATCGCCGTCATCGTGGAAATGCTTTCGGCGCTGCTGGCCGGCGGGGCCTTTGCCGACAATATCGGCAGCCAGTATGACGATCTGGTCAACCCCAACCGGCTGAGCCATTTCTTCGGAGCCATGCGTATAGACGCTTTTCGTGATTTGGGCGAATTCAAATCCGATGTGGACGAATTCATAGACAAACTGAAGGCCGTGCCCAAAAAGGCCGGCGTCGCCGAAATTTTTTACCCAGGCGAAATCGAGGCCGCCAGGAAAAAGGCCAATCTTAAAAGCGGCATCAAACTGCCGCGAAGCATAGTTGAAGAGTTGAGCGAAATAGCGGCCGAACTGAAGGTCGAAAAAACCATGATCGCCCCGCTGACCGCGCGGCCGGTCTGATGAAGTCTCAGGCGATATCGCATACCAGTAAAGGAGATGGCATTTACATGAAAGACGCGACCATGACAGGCAAGGAAAGATTCAGTTGCGCCCTGAACCATAAAGAGCCGGATTACGTGCCGGTGTTTGAAATTCTTTACAGCCGCAGGTTTTTCAAGGAAATGATCGGCTACGTCCCGGACGGCCTCGAGCCGGTGGCTCTGACCGAATTGGCGGTTAAAGTCGGCTATGACCTGACCATGGTCAGCATGGGCGGAGTTTCCGGCTACACCGTGGGCGGCGCCGGCGGCGTTTATACCGACGAATGGGGCGTGACCTATAAAAAAGACGAACTGGCCTGGCCCATGGACGGCCCGCTGAGCTACCCCATGAAAAACGGTTCGGACTGGAAAAACTATGACATGCCCGACCCGACGACCGAATCGCGCTACACGGCGGTCAAAGAAGCGGTGCGTCTGGCCGACGAACACGGCTTGGGTCTCATCGGCAATGTTCGTGGCCCGTTTTCATCCTCCTGGATGGTGTTCGGCATGGACAACTTCGGCATGATGATCTACCGCGAGCCGGATGTGGTGGACGACGTCCTGACCAAGATGACCGATTTTTCCATCTACGGCGCCCAAAAGATGTTGGAGCTGGGCGTCGCCTGCATCCAGTTCGCCGACGACTACGGCTCCAACCTCCAACCCTTCATCTCGCCGAAACATTTTCAAAAACACGTGGCGCCGCAGGTCAAGCGGCTGGTGGACGCCGTGCATAAGGTCGGCGGCAAGATCATCATGCACAGCGACGGGCAGATTATGCCGGTGCTGGGCATGTGCGTCGATCAAGGCATCGACGCCCTCAATCCCATTCAGCGCGGGGCGGGCATGAAGCTGGAAACGGTCAAGGAGCTGTATGGCAAACAACTGTGCCTCCTGGGGAACGTCGACCAGCGCGACCTGATGGTTCAAGGCACGGCCGAGGAAGTGGCCGAGCAGGCCCGGGAATGTATCCGCATCGCCGCGCCCGGCGGCGGGTTCTGCCTGGGCAGCGACCACAGTATTCATGACGATATCCCCACGGAAAACATTCTGGCCATCATCGAAACCGGCCGTAAATACGGCAAGTATCCTATTAAATTGTAAGGCTGCGGCCTTTTGTTCCACGGAGGTAGACCCCCATGAGTTTCACTAGAAAACTGACCCTGGTTCTTTTCAGCGCCCTGCTGCTGGCCCTGCTGCCCGGCTGCGGCGACGACGACGACAGCCAGCCGTCTTCGTCGGCGGGCGGCACGCCCAAGGCCGAAACCGGCAAAAAAGTGACCCTGAAACTGACCCACAACGCCGGCACTGGGCAGTCCATTGACCTGGCCACGGCCTATCTGGCCCGGGAAGTTAAACAAAGAAGCGACGGGCGAATTGAAATCCAGGTTTTTCCCAACAACGTCATGGGCCCGGAGGTGGCTTGCCGCGACATGCTGGTCAACGGCGCCATAGACATGACCTCCATGGGCTGCGGCATTCTCAGCAACTGGTCTGGGGCCGTCCAGATAGTTCAGAGCCTCTATGCTTTTGAGAGCGAGGAGGAGCTGATGGAAATCATGACCGGCGAATTCGGCCAGAAATATTTCTACGGCCCCTTCCTCAAAGAGCAGAACGTGCGCGTCCTTGATCAGTGGCCCCAGTCGGCCCGCCAGCTCATTTCCAAAAAACCCGTTCGCACGGTGGCCGACTTGCCCAGCCTGAAACTGCGCACCCCTTCCGGCATCCCGGTATGGGAAGCGGGCTGGAGCATCATGGGGGTCATGGCCCTGTCCCTGGCCCTGGACGAAGCCTTCACCGGCATGCAGCAGGGCGTTTGCGACGCGGTGGAAATGCCTTTGGAATTCATCCGGGCCTATCGCTTCGCCGAAGAGGCCAAGTACCTGACGATGACCAATCACAACATCTACACCCAGTTTCTGCTCATTAACGACAACTCCTGGAAAAAACTGTCCGAGGAAGACCAGAAAATCCTGAGCGAGTGTGTTCTCGACGCCCGCAAGTTCGCGTATGAAAAGCGTAATGAAGCCGACAGCAAGATTCTGGAAGAATTCGCCCGGGACGGGGTGGAGATAATCCATCTGACCCCTGAAGTTCTGGCTGGTTTTCAACAAAAAGTCCAGCCGAGTTATACGGAGTTGATGTCGCTGTGGGGCGAGGATGTTTATAAGGATTTCACCGCCGCAATTCAAAAATACCGCAGCGGAAGTTAAACCCGCGCCGCCGCGTGAACTCCGGCCCGGCCTCTCCGCTGTCCGCCAGGGGAGAGGCCGGGCCGGAGGCCAAAAGGCCGGGGTTAGAGCGAAAGGGGCGAGCAGTGCTGAAAATTGTCGAAACCATAGATAAAATATTAATAAAGATTCAGGAATACGCCATCATG
>JAISRV010000092.1 GCA_031273445.1 Candidatus Adiutrix sp.
CACGTGAAACATTCTCCCTGATAGCTATGGCAATATTAAAAAAAATATGCTAAAATAAAAATCATTTCTCAAAAGGGCTGAATATGCCGGAAATTATCGCTATTGTAAACCAAAAAGGCGGCGTAGGCAAGACGACCACTGCGATAAATATCGCCGCCTGCCTAGCCGCGCTAAATAAAAAAACCCTGTTGATCGACGCTGACCCGCAGGGCAACAGCACCAGCGGTTTAGGCATAAGTAAGCATAACCTAAAAGAAAGTTTTTATGATTTCCTGATTGATGAAACGCCTTTGACCGAAATAGTAATGGAAACCTCGACGCCTGACCTTTATATCCTGCCTTCCAACCGTGATTCGTTGAGCCTGGGCCGGGACCTGATGAGCACTGAAGGGCGCGAAGTTCAAATGCGCAAAATACTGGGCCGTCAACTGGAAAAATCGCCTTATGAATTTGTGCTCATAGACTCGCCGCCCAACCTGGAGATATTATCCATCAACATCATGGCCGCCGCAAAACGTCTCATTATTCCCACTCAACCTGAATATTATGGTCTGGAAGGCTTGGCCGATCTTATTGAAACCTATAAACGCATTCGCGAAACGCTCAACCCGGGGCTTTCCATTCTGGGCGTCTTGATTACCATGCATATAGCCACCAATAACCTTTCCAAAGAAGTGACCCAGAACCTGCGCGAAAATATGGGCGGCCTCATCTTCGAAACGGTCATACCCCGCAATGTCAGGTTGGCCGAGGCCCCCAGTTATTGTCAACCTATAATTGCCTATGACCCTAAATCCAGCGGCTCGCTCAGCTACCAGGCCGTCACTATGGAAATACTGGCCCGAACCAGCCAAAACCAAACTTCAAGCGAGATATAAACCCATGAACAAGCCAAACCGTCTGGGGAGAGGCCTGGAATCGCTTCTCCCTGAGAAGGCCAAGGATAAAACATTGCCTTCAGCTAATGAAGCTGACAGTGAAGACGAATTGAAAAAAAACAGACCTGGCCAGCCGCTGATGGTCAAAATTGATTCTTTGACCATGAACCCGAATCAGCCGCGGCGGCATTTTAATGAAAAAGAACTGATCTCTTTAAGCCAATCAATCAAAGCCCGAGGCATAATTGAACCGCTGGTGGCCCGTGAAGTCGGTGATGATAAATATGAAATTATCGCCGGGGAAAGGCGCTTAAGAGCGGCCAAATTAGCTAATCTGCAAGAAGTTCCTGTAATAATTAGAGAATTATCAAATGACCCTTCTGAAAGTCTCATCCTGGCCCTCATAGAAAACCTGTGCCGGGAAGACCTGAATCCTATTGAAGAAGCCGAATCTTTCCATAAACTGGAAAAAGAATTCGGCAAGACCCATCAGGAGATAGCCAACCTCTCCGGCCGTGAACGCCCTACGGTGACCAATTCAGTGCGCCTTTTAAAATTGCCGGAATTCATACAGGACGACGTCCGCTTCAAGCGCCTTTCGGCCGGCCACGCCAGAACCCTGTTGGCTTTAAACGACGCCTCGCTTCTGCCCGCCATCAGAACAGAGATCCTCGCCAAAAATATGACGGTGCGTCAAACGGAAGCGCTGATAAAAAAAATAAATAAAAAGCCTAAAGCCGCCGCCGCCGCCAATATTGAGGAAGAAGCTTACTTCGAAGCTCTGGCCAAATCTTTCACCAATAAACTTAACGGTTTGAAGGTAAAAATCAGTCATTCGGCGGCGACTAAAAAAATGGAAATATTTTACAATAATAACGAAGATCTTGAATACCTTATGAAAAAGATAGGCGTGGAGTCGGTTTGAGTCTTAGATCTTCTGCTTGGCCAGTTACTTCCAGCCAAACAGAAGGCCAACTTCAACCTGTAAAGAGCCTGAGCTAAAATTTGTTTGAAAGCGTTTCCGCCTCCTGGCTCTTCTCTTATTTCCTTATTATATTTTTAAAAATAATAAACAATAATAAGAGTTCAAAAATTGTTTAATCAGATATAATATTTAATTATATAAAATAGTTAAATTATACAAACAGTCGAGGTCGTTTGAAGGTTATGCACAAGGCTCAAGGTCGGCCTGTTTAATTCATATAGTTTTAAACACTTTTAAACAAGCTCCTGAACACGATCTAACCACCAGGGCTCCGCCCTGGACCCCGGATGCTCCGCATCCGATCCGCAGGGGGTTGGTCGGCGGGCGGGTTTTGGTCGGCCGGGGCGGGCAGCCCCGCCGGGCGACCAGGCCGCAGGGCAATGTGAAAAAAAGAGGGCGGCCATACAGGGCCGCCCCTGCAGGAAAAAAGGCGGCCAACCGCTTCGGCCAACCAATAACCGCCCGCGGCCAATATGGGGAAAAAACCCCGCCCGCCGCCGCTTGTCTGAGCCGCAGGCGAGTTGCGGCGGCGGTTGCGCATAACCGGGGTCCAGGGGCGGAGCCCCTGGCGCGGGTGGGTCCAGGGCAGGGCCGCGTAGGCCCTCCCCCCGCGGCGGACGTTCCGCTGGCGGGGTGCGGGGCAGTGCCCCGCAATGACCGGCCAAAACCGACCCGGCTACAAAAAAAATGAAAAAGTCGACCGGATAGGGCCGACGGAGCGAAGCGTCTGGTTGAGAGGCGACAAACTGAGTCGCCAGGCAAAAATCGCATTTTTTGCCTGGCTACGATAACCCCCGACAAGGGTATGAAACAAATTATTAAAAGGCGTGTCGGCCGGATAGGGCCGACGGAGCGAAGCGACTGTTGGAGAGGCCGATAAACTAGCTCGCCAGGCAAAAATCGCATTTTTTGCCTGGCTACGATAACCCCCGACAAGGGTATGAAACAAATTATTAAAATGAATAGACTATATCCTTTTTCGGCCCTGGTCGGGCAGGAGAAAATGAAGCTGGCTCTCATTTTGGCGGTGATTAATCCGGCTTTGGGCGGAGTCTTGATCAGAGGCGAGAAAGGCACGGCCAAGTCAACGGCGGTAAGGGCCCTGGCCGCTCTTTTGCCGGAACAGCGGGTCACGGCTGATTGCCTTTTCGGCTGTGATCCCGACCGACCTGAAGAGTGGTGCGACGAATGCCGGCGGAAGGCTGAAATAAAACTGAGAACCAGAAAGCGGCCCCTGGTGGAACTGCCCATAGGCGCAACCGAAGACCGTCTTTTGGGCAGCATCAATCTTGAAGAGGCCATCACCAGAGGCGAGAGCAAGTTTGAGCCCGGTCTTCTGGCCGAAGCCAACCGCGGTCTTCTTTATGTCGATGAAGTCAACCTTTTGGACGACCATCTGGTGGATTCTTTGCTTGACGCCGCGGCTATGGGCCGGAATATCGTTGAGCGTGAAGGCGTTTCCATCACTCATCCGGCCAGGTTCACCCTGATAGGCACCATGAATCCGGAAGAGGGGGAACTCAGGCCCCAACTTTTGGACCGCTTCGGCCTGTGCGTCGAGGTCAAAGGCTTGGAAGATCAGCGGAAACGGCAGGAAGTGGTCAGGCGGCGTCTGGAATTCGAAAGCGGCCCGGAAGCCTTCATTTCCGGTTTCAAAGCGGCGGAGGATAATTTAGGCGGCCATATAGAAAAAGCCGCCGCTTTGCTGCCGTCTATGACTCTCTCTGACGAAGCTTTAAATTACGCGGTTGAAATATGCTTGGCTCTGGGCGTCGACGGCCATCGCGGCGACTTGACGGTCATAAAAACAGCGCTGACCCTGGCGGCCTGGAAAGAAAAAAACGGTCCTGACGCCTCTGACGTCCTGGAAGCGGCTGAATTGGCCTTGCCCCACAGAATGCGCCGCCGGCCTTTTCAAGACGTCGACTTTGACGTCAGGGGGCGTCTTGACGAAGGCCGGTCGGCGGCTAAATATTGACTTGTCGAATAAACAGCGTGATTTCGTCAAAGCCGCGGTCACAAAATTTTGTCGCCGAGGCGTTGCCGAGTTAGCTTTAGCCCTGCTTTGAGGGCCGTAATTAATCGCACTCTCCAGTAGGCTCCGGTCAGTCCGGGCCGATTGTTTAAACCGCCGGGCCCGCTGGTTCGGCTTTAGGCCGGGCGCGCCGTTCGGTTAGCCGTTTTTGTCGTCGCGCCGCAGGCGAAGAGGTATTATTTTGGTAGAGATAGCGCCTTTCAAGGGAGTCACTTACAGCCGCGGGGAGATAAAAGACCATGGCGGTCTTCTGGTGGCCCCTCCATACGATGTCTTAAACGATCAGGAGCGCCGGGATTGCCTTGATCTTCATCCCCATAATGTTTTGCATCTGGATTACGGCCGTGTCTATGACGGCGATTCGGAAAAATACGCCTGGCATCAAAGGTCTGGGGAGATGCTGAAACAATGGCTGGCCGACGGGACCCTGACCCGCCTGGACGAACCGGCGATTTTTCACATGGAAACGGAATGCCCGAACCCTTTGACCGGCCGTCGCATAGTCCGCCGCGGCTTTGTCTGCTTGATGAAACTTGAAGAGTTTGGCCCGGAATCGCAGGTGCGGCCGCATGAAAAGACTTTCAGTTGTCATAAACGGGAACGACTTAGCCTGATGAAAAACACCAGGGCCAATTTAAGTCAGGTTTTCGGTTTTTTTCCGGATGAAGACCGCAAAGCCCTGTCGCTTATGAAGGAAGCGGTGGACGGCAAGATTTCGGATATGAATTTCAAGGACTATCGCGGCTTTACCCACCGGGTCTGGATAGATCGCCGGACGGAGTTGAACGCGGCCATGCGCGTCTGTCTGAAAGATCGCAAAGTCTACATCGCCGATGGGCATCACCGCTATGAAACGGCTTTGGACTATCGACGGTTCGTCGTTGAGCGCGACGGCGACCAGGCTGACCCGGCCGTCGATTACGTGATGATCTACCTATGCCCCATGAGCGATCCCGGTCTGGTTATTCTGCCGACGCATCGCCTCTTGAGCGCTCACGGTCTGAAGTCGCGGGAAATAATAGGCCGGCTGGAAAGGTTCTTCAAAATCAAAGGCAAGCCTTTTGCCGACAATGAAGCGGAAGTCAGAGACAGATTCCTGTCCAAGCTGAAAAAGCAAAAAAACAGTTTTGGACTCTATCTGGCTGACGAAAAATCATATTTCCTGCTGAAGCTTTTAGAGTCGGCCCGTGACGAAGAAGCTCTGGCCCGCGAACCGAAGGAATTGGCCGCCCTGGATACGGTTATTTTGAGCAATCTTGTTTTTATGGAAGCCCTGGGCCTGACCGAGGAAGATTTAGACAACCCGGAAGTAATCTCTTATGTTTCCAACCTGTCCAGGGCTCTGGAACTGGTCAGGGACAAAAAACAGGCCTCCGCCTTTATCCTGAACCCAGCCACAGTTGAAGACATTCTGCGCGTGACTGAGAAAGGTTTGACCATGCCGCGCAAATCAACCTATTTCTATCCCAAAGTCACCACCGGCCTGGTCATAAACCTATTGGAACCATAATTTTTGTTTTTTGTTTCATCGCTCATTTGTTCCGTTCGTTAGGCCCCGCCATTTAAGGGGCGTCAACGCCATTTAAGGGGCTAATAGTCGGCGGGTCCCGTCAGCGCCAGACCTTGCTCATTCTGTTGTACCAATCCAGATCGCTTTGACCGGCTTGATCGGCCCGGCCTGAAGAGCGCGGCTCGGAAGGGCTTTGTTTATTTTTTGGCGCCGTGTTTTTAGATTCGCTTCGTTCCTCCAGCCTGGTCTGGTCGTATTCGGTCTCAAAGCGTTCAAAGGGTCCGCCGACCTCGAAATAAGAAGCCGGCGCCTGGGAGTCCTCGAATATATTTCGGTCTGGAGAATCGCCGCTGTAGAAGGCGTCGTAATTATAATAGCCGTCATTATAATAATAGTTGCAGCCGTAATTGGAATAGCAGTTGAGGTTTAAATTTCCGCCGCGCTCCGGGCGGCGCGGCGGACGGCGGCCAGGGCCGGCCGCCGCGCCCGGCGAAATGACGCGGTTGGGAATAATGCCGTATTGTAAGGGGTCAGTCGGCTTCATGCCGTAACTCAAAGTACTGTGGGTCAGCGGTTTGGGCTGGTTCTGCCAAGCCCGGCCCAGCCCGGGCCGTCGGTCATGGCGGTCCGGCCGCTCGCCGGGCCGGCCGGAGGGGCCGTGGTCCGGCCTGGCTTCAGGCGGAGTTGAAGGCGGGTCGACTCTCTGGCGCTGCTTCAAAAAGTCCTGAATCTGGGCCAAAGCCGGTCCGGCGGGGAGGGCCAGGGCGAAAAAGCAGAGGCAGCAGAGACACAGGAAAAATTTATGACGGGACATGGCGGGGCCTCCCTAAACGAAACTCATGGCCTGATTATAACATCTTTTATTCATTTTTGTTTCATCGCTCATTTTTTGTTTCATCGCTCATTTTTGTCTCATCGCTCATTTTTTGTTTCATCGCTCATTTTTTGTTTCATCGCTCATTTTTGTCTCATCGCTCATTTTTGTCTCATCGCTCATTTTTTGTTTCATCGCTCATTTGTTCCGTTCGTTAAGCCTCGCCATTTCAGGAGCTGAGAGCTAGCGGTTCTCTGGCGTGCTGCCGGCCCCGGCCTATTTTTGCCTATTGACGGGGCAAGTCTTGCCTAGGCCCGAGATTGGCCTAGCAATATTATATAATAAAATTAATATATTATAAAAAATAACTCTTGGCCTGTATTTTGCTCATTGTTGGCCGGGGACGTCAGCCGGGAGCGAAAGCGGCTGGTCGAAAGGGCAACTGTCGAATTTTTTGAAAACGGTCTAAAAAGCGAGGCAGCAACATGAAAATAGAATCAGCCGATTATCTGGAGCAGTTACGATCGGCCAGCAAACCCAGAACCTCGGGGGCGTCTGAAGGGGAGCCTGGATTTTCCAAGTTGCTTGAGGCGCCGGAAGGAACCGCCGCCCCGGCGCGGCAGCTGGAAACGGCCCCGGCCGCCCCGGGCGGGCTTTTGGAAAACAGCGGCCTGGCCGGGCGAATTCTGGCCGGGCGGGGAGTGGCTGAAAGCGCGCCGGTCAGTGCTGACGAGCAATTGGAAAAAGCGTTGGACAAAATGGAGAGCTATGCCGCGGCTCTGGGCGACGGGAGGAAAAATCTCAAAGAGATCGAACCGTTGGCCGATGAAATGCGGAAAGCCGCCGGTCAGCTGGCCAAACTTGGCCAGAGCCTGTCTCCGGATCATCCTCTGAAAAATTTGGCCAACGACGCCGCCGTGCTGGCCACAGTCGAGGCCATGAAATTCAAGCGCGGCGACTACGTGTAAGGGCGGGGCGGCCGGGCGCCGGCAGTTCCCGACTGTAAGCGAATACATTTAAAAAGCAAGTCGCCCCCGGAGAGGGGCGACGGAGCGGAGCGACTGGTTGAGAGGCTGACAAACTCGCTCGCCGGGCAAAAAGCACATTTTTTGCCCGGCTACGATCAGGCCCGACAAGGCTCCAAGCCAAAATGAGAAGACAGCTCGGAGCGACTGGTTGAGAGGCTGACAAACTCGCTCGCCGGGCAAAAAGCACATTTTTTGCCCGGCTACGACCCAGCCCCGCCAAGGCTCCAAGCCAATTTAATTGAAGGCCACAAATTATGCAGGTTGCCGCCAACAGTTATAACAGTCTGGGCCGGTTGGGGCCGCATTATGAACGGCCCGAATTCCGTCCGCCGGCAACTGCGGAGCAAAACGGCGAAACGCCTTCACGGGGGATGACCCGAGGCGACCGCAGCACTTTAAGCGTCAGAAACGCCGCAGGTTCCCTTAAAAAAGCGGGCGCGGCCGCGCCCGCCGGGAAACCAAATCTGGAACAGGTCAGAGTTCTTATCGCCGATACCGCCGGCCTCATCCGCAATCTTGCCCCCTACAGCACCAGTCATAGCCCTCATGCCCATCTGCCCCAGCGTCTGATGACGCCTGTTTACGTTTAAGCCTGACGGCGCCGGAAAGCCGCTTCATTAACATTAATAGACAAAAAGGCGTAAAATTAATATAATGAAAAAACAGGAGGCGTCAATGAGCGATATCAGACGTTTAGCTAAACCGAAAGAACTTTTTGAAGAAGGCCGGGATGTTTTCAATAAGCAGGTCGCGGCCGGCAAGGTTCCGGATTTTGCCGGCCAGAACCTTTCTGATTTGGACTTGACCGGCTTCAATCTGAAAAACGCCGACCTATCGGGCTGTTACCTGCGCGGCGCCAACTTGGCCGGGGTTGATCTGTCCGAAGCCAAGCTGCACGGGGCCAGCCTGAAACAGGCCAACATCAGCGGCTGTCTGTTCCCGGCCGATCTGGGGGCTGAAGAAATCCGCCTGTCGGTGGAAAAAGGCGCCAGGATTCGCCACCGGAAAGACTGACTTGCCGAATAAAGACAGATTTCATGCCGCCGCGGCCTTTTTGAATAAAGGTATGTTGAATCAGCGTATTGACTTAAACTTCGTCTGAACGTAGTATGAACAAGGTGGATTCAGGTCTTGTTTTCAAAAACGATAAAGTCAAAAAATGATAAAGAAGGAGCTTGTGCATGAAACAGGGCGATTTTTTGTTTACGTCGGAATCAGTGACCGAGGGGCATCCCGATAAAATAGCCGACCAGATTTCAGACGCGGTGCTGGATTCGATTTTGGCGCAGGATCCCGAAGGTCGCGTGGCCTGCGAAACCCTGGTGACCACCGGAATGGCCATGATCGCCGGCGAAGTGACCACCAGCAGTTGGGTGGACCTGGCGGCGGTGGTTCGGCGCACTATTGAGAGAGTCGGCTACAACGATTCCAATATGGGCTTCGACTGGCAGACCTGCGCGGTTATCAACGTCATCGGCAAACAGTCGCCGGACATCGCCATGGGCGTCAATTCCTCAGAGAATCATGAACAGGGGGCCGGCGACCAGGGCCTCATGTTCGGCTACGCCATTAACGAGACCGAAGTTCTGATGCCCCTGCCCATCTATCTGGCCCACCAGTTGACCAGACGTCTTTCCGTCGTGCGCAAAAACGGCTCTTTGAATTTTTTGCGGCCGGACGGCAAGTCCCAAGTCACCATTCAGTATGAAGACAATCTGCCCAAAAGGGTCGAGGCCGTGGTCATCGCCTCCCAGCATTCCAGCGACATCACCCAGGCCAAGGTGCGCGAAGCCATCATAGAAGAAGTCGTCAAAAAGACCATTCCGCCCCACCTTTTGGACGCCGACACCAAAATTCACGTCAACGCCACCGGCAATTTCGTCGTCGGCGGCCCCATGGGCGACTGCGGGCTGACCGGGCGCAAAATAATCGTCGACACTTACGGCGGCTGGGGTCGTCACGGCGGCGGCTGTTTTTCCGGCAAAGACCCTTCCAAGGTCGATCGCAGCGCCTGCTACATGGCCCGTTTCGCGGCCAAGAACGTGGTGGCCGCGGGCCTGGCCGCTCGCTGTGAAATCCAGTTGGCCTATGCCATCGGCGTGGCCGAGCCTGTTTCCATCATGGCCGACACCTTCGGCTCCGGGCTGGTGGAAGACCTGAAAATCGCCGCTGCCCTTAAAAAAATATTCTCTTTCAAGCCGGCCGATATGATCGAAACATTGCGGCTCAAGCGGCCGATTTACGAAAAAACCGCCAGTTACGGCCATTTCGGGCGCACCGAGCCTGAGTTCACCTGGGAAGCGACGGCCAAGGCCGATGAACTGCGCGCCGCCGCCGGCCTTACCGGCCCGGCCCCGGGCCTGGCCCCCACTTGCGACGCCGGGAAATGCCGCTGAAAAATTTGTCCGTAGCTTTAATGGCCGCGGTTTTGGCCCTTGGCCCGGGTCAGGCGGGAGCGGCCGCGCCGGCCTTGGCGCCGGCTTTGCTCAATTCCCGGCTTCATCCCGACCCGGCCTATACCCAGGGCCTCTTTTTCGACGGCGATAATTTGTATATATCAGCCGGCCTTTATGGGCGGTCTGAGTTTGCCTGTTGGAGTTTCGGCGCGCTTCCCGCCTCGGCGCCGCAACAGGCCTTTCGGCCGCCGGGTCATTTTTTCGCCGAAGGCGCGGCTTTGGCCGAGGGCGAAATATATCTTTTAACCTGGCGCAACGAAACCGTTTTCGTCCTGAACCCCGACAACCTGACTCCGGCGCGCCGCCTGCCTTATGACGGCGAAGGCTGGGGGCTGGGCTGGGATGGCGCCCGCCTGTGGCGCTCGGACGGTTCGGCTTTTCTTCGCCCCCATCGGCCCGGCGATTTCGCTCCGGCCGGCCCCGCTCTCAGGGTTCATGACGACGGGCGCGAGGTGAGCGGTTTGAACGAGCTGGAGTGGGACCCGGCGACCGGCCTGATGCTGGCCAACGTTTATGAAAGCGACCTGGTCGCGGCTATTGATCTGTCTGACGGCCGGGTC
>JAISRV010000225.1 GCA_031273445.1 Candidatus Adiutrix sp.
CTGAAATGGCGGGGCGTAACGAACGGACCAAATGAGCGATGAGACAAAAATATCTATCCGTTTCATTCAGGCGGCTGTCAGCCTCTGAAATGGCGGGGCGTAACGAACGGACCAAATGAGCGATGAGACAAAAATATCTATCCGTTTCATTCAGGCGGCTGTCAGCCCCTGAAATGGCGGGGCGTAACGAACGGACCAAATGAGCGATGAGACAAAAATCGCCTACACTCGGGAACAGCTGCTTATTTCATGAAGATATTGCAAAAAAGCCCGCATGTTCGTATAATCAAATAGTATATAGGCAAGGGCCGTACGCATGTTCGTATAATCAAAAGCCGAGGGAACAGGGCGTCGCCCGCGCGGCGGCTGGGATCCCCCAGGCGTTAATTATTATTAACAGCGTGAATTTACTATTTCAGAATACTTTGGAAGAGAGCGACGATGATCAGAACTCTGACGGCTTTTACCGGCGAAATAGACGATGCGGAGGCCGCGGCGGCGGAACTGCTGGAGCAGTTGCAGTCAGGCGAAAGCCTTTTGAAGAATTCAGTCGCCGTGGTCGCCTGCTCCACTGATTTTATAGATTCCGGGGTGATCCGGGCGGTGGGGGCGGCGCTGCCTTTTCCTGTGGTCGGGCTCACCACCGCGGCCAGTTGCGTCAGAGGCGGCATGGGCTCGCTCATATTGAGCCTGATGGTGCTGACCTCCGACGACGTCTCCTTCGCCGTGGGCCTGACCGAGCCCATCCTCTCCCCGGATCGGGCTCTCCTCAGCGCCGCCTATGAAGAAGCGGCCGCCCGTCTGCCCGGCCGCCCCGCGCTCATTTTAAGCTTCTATCCCCTGTCGCCGCAGGTAACCGGCGCCGGCGGCGATTTCGCCGTCGAGACCATGGCCGCCGTCTCCGGGGGCGTGCCTAATTTCGGTCTGCTGCCGGTCGTGGCCGCCGACGATTTTCAAAACCAAACCAGGATCATCTGCGGCGGCGAAGACTACACCGACCGCTACGCCTTTATTCTCCTGGAGGGCGCGGTCGACCCGGTCTTCTATGTCGGCGTCATGTCCAGCGAAAAAGTCCTGAAAGACAAAGGCGTCATCACCCGGGCCGAGGGGCCGCTCATGTATTCCGTCAACGATATAACGACACTTGAATACATGCGCCGCGATCTGGGCCTAGCCGTCGACGCCAATCTGTCCCCCAGCAACATGTTCCCCATCATCATCGACTGGGGCGACGGCGCGGCCCCGGTTATGCGGGCCGTCTACGCCTTCAGCGCAGAAGGCGCGGCCGTCTGCGGCGCGCATGTGCCGCAGGGGGGGATCCTGTCGGTCGGCCGGATCGACCGCGATGAAGTGGTGGTCAGCGCCTCGCGGGTTCTGGCGGACATCAAGGCCGCCGAAGCCCGCGGCGGGCTATTGTTCTTCTCCTGCGTGGCCCGCCTCCATGTCCTTGATTTCGACGAAAGAGCCGAGATGGAAGTCGTGGCCGCCGCCCTGGCCCAGACCGAGACGCCTTACTTTTTTTGCTACGCCGGCGGCGAAATCTGCCCGGTCGACGGCCCGGGCGGCGTTTTGACCAACCGGGCGCACAACTATACCTTCATCGTCCTGGCCTTGTGACCGGCGCCCTGGCCTTGCGGCCGCGGTTTTTGATTAAACGGCGAGCGCGCATATTTTGAGCGAGCATATTTTGAACGAAAAAGCACTTGCCCGGCGGCCGGAAAACAACCCGGCCGCTTCCGTCAAAACCGGAGAGGGGCGGGCCGAGGCCGCCTATGCCTCGACCGTGGCCCTGGAACGGGAGAACAACCGCTTAAAACGCGAGATAGTCCGGCTGGAGACCCTGATCGCCCGCTCCAAGGGCATGGCCGCCTTCACCTCCGGCCTGGACAAAGAGCTACAGACCGAGAGAATCAGGCAGGGCAAATATCTGACCCTGATTCTGGAAAACAGCCCCGACATCATCTTGATGCTGGATGAGGAAGAACGCTTCGTCTACGCCGCCGATTCCTTTTTGCGCGAAGCGGGGGCGACCACCTTCGCCCAACTGAACGCCCGCCGCTTCAGCGACGTCTTCCCCGGCGAAGGCCACCGGGCCATCATCGAAACCTTTCGCCAGGCCATGGCGGAAAAACGCGGGCTGACCCTCCTGACCCGGGCCGTCTTTCGCGACGAAGCCGCCGAGCGCGACTACGAAATACACGTCACCCCCTTGATGGACAAAGAAAGCCCGGCCAAGGGGGGGGCGGTGCTGCTGTTTCACGACGTCACCGAAGTGCTCGCGGCCAAGGCCCGGGCGGAAGAAGCCAGCCGCGTCAAAAGCTCTTTCCTGGCCAACATGAGCCACGAAATCAGAACGCCCATGAACGCCATCATCGGCATGGCCGAACTGACCCTGCGCGAGTCCATCCCCGACGCGGTTCGTGAAATGGTGCTGAACATCAAACAGGCCGGGGATTCCCTCCTGTCCATCATCAACGATATTCTGGACCTCTCCAAAATCGAAAGCGGCAAGATGGAAATACTGGAGGCCGAATATTTTCTGGGCTCCCTTATTTACGACGTCATCAGCATCATCCGCACCCGCCTGGCCGAAAAGCCCGTCAGCCTTTTCGTCGAAGTCGACCCCCGCCTTCCCAACCGCCTCATCGGCGATGAAGTGCGTTTACGGCAAATTTTGCTTAACCTTCTCAGCAACGCCGTAAAATACACTAAAGAAGGCTTCGTCCGTCTGCGCCTCTCCGCCGCGCCCGACGACTCGCCCCCGGCCGAGGCGCCTGGCCCGGCCGCGCCGCTTTCAGTCGGCGATTCGCCAAAACAGCCCAGGGAAGTTCACCTGCGGTTCGATATCATCGACAGCGGCATCGGCATTAAGCTGGAGAACATGCCGTCCCTTTTCGGCGATTTCATTCAGTTCGACAAAATAGCGAACAAGGGCGTCGAAGGCACGGGGCTGGGGCTGTCCATCACGCGCAATCTGGCCCGTCTGATGGGCGGGGACGTCAGCGCCGAAAGCGAGTATGGCCGGGGCAGCGTTTTCAGCG
>JAISRV010000244.1 GCA_031273445.1 Candidatus Adiutrix sp.
GGGCGAGGGCGGTTGCCCTGTCAGCCCGCCCTCTTGGTCGGCCCGGCCATCATTGCGGGGCTCCGCGCCCCGCGCCCCCGCCAGGGGAGGGCCTCGCGGCCCTGCCCTGGACCCACCCGCGCCAGGGGCTCCGCCCCTGGACCCCGGTTCCGTGCAGCCGCCGCCGCAACTCGCCTCCGGCTCAGACAAGCGGCGGCGGGCGTATCTCTCTGCCCATATTAGCCGCGGGCGGTTGTTGGTCGGCCGAGGCGAACTGTAGAGAACCGCTCCGTGCCCCTTCCTTCCCCGTAGGGGCGAGGGCGGTTGCCCTGCCGGCCCGCCTTCTTGGCGTTTTGTCTTCCGTAGGGGCGGCCCTTGTGGCCGCCCTCTTCTCTTTTCCATTCCTCTAAAGTACGCTTTAACCGGATGAACCAATAGATTCTTGGCGACGATGAAGGGCTTTTATTCTTAAAGACCCAGCACCGCCCTTAAGCCCAGCGCGTTTTTCTTTATTTCATCCCAGGTGTTCATTTTAAGCGCTCTGTGCCATAAAAAATGAGGCTGAAGGTGCAGGGTCCTTTGCATGCGCTTATAATGGCTGATTAAAAGAGAATTTTCTATGGTCGGGAGGCGCATTACTCCATTTACCGCTTCATAGATTGACCAGTCTTCGGAGATTAAATATCCGTTCTCCTTGGCCCAGCGATAGAACTCGGTGCCGGGATATGGCGTGGCGATGGAAATTATAAAGCCCAGAGCTTTCGATTTAAGCGCGAAATCAGTGGTCTTTCTGATGCTTTGCTCGGTTTCGCCGGGGTTGCCGAGCATGAGGAATATTTTAGGTTCAATGCCGCATTGTCTTGACGCGCCGATGGTTTCGAGGGCTTGCTCAAGGTTGATTTGTTTGCGTATGGTCTTAAGAATCTCAGGGTCGCCCGACTCAATGCCGAAGCTTATCTGGTGACAGCCGCTGCGGGCCATAAGCCGCAATAACTCGCGGTCAACGGTGTCCACCCTGCTGGAGCAAGTCCAGGTCATGTCGATATTTTTTGATAAAACCAATTCGCAGAACCGCTGGACGCGTTTTCTGGAGGTGGTGAAATTATCGTCATAAAATGAAAACTCTTTAATATTCCAGCCAGTGTGCAGCAACTCTATTTCTTCGACAATATTTTCCGCGCTGCGGTAACGCACACGGCCTTGCCCCATGCTGCCGGAAAAGCAAAAAACGCATTTGCCGGGGCACCCCCGCGACGAGACAATGCCCATGGCGGGCAATCTTTTATAATTCCCCAGCGAAGGCCTGTAGAGGCCGACGGGCATCATATGATAGGGAGGGAAAGGATAATCGTCCAGATTTGTTTGCGAAACGGCCGGTTCATTATGCACGGGCAGGCCGTCTTTTTTATAAGAAAGGCCAGGGATGCTTTCCGGGCTCTCCCCGGCCGCCAGGCGCGGCACGCCGTTTTCTCCTTCGCCTCGGAAAACAAAATCAACCGCCGGCGAAGCGAGAACTTCTTCCGGCATGACGGTAGGATGTACCCCCCCGAAGGCTATCGGCCAGGAGGGCCGCTCTTTTTTCAGATAGTCCGCCAGGCCAAGGGAGTATGCGATGTTCACGCTGTTGCTGGTGACGCCGATCAAATCCGGTTTGAAGGCTTTGACCCTGTCCACAACCGCCCGTTCGGCCAGCTTTTCGGCGTTGGCGTCAATAAAGGCCACGACATGGCCCTGGGCGTCCAGAGCCCCGGCTATATATGACAAGCCTATGGGCGGCAAAACGCCGCCGACGAGACGCCAGATATTTTTTTGCGACATGTTGTATGGAGGATTTATCAGGGCCACTCGAGCCATATGCCGTCACCATGTTTCCTTTTTTATTCACGCGGCAAGTTGCCTTGCCTCGTCGTCTTTTTAACCTCGCGTCCAAATCCGGCGCGTCCTTATTGTCCCATAGCGGCCTGTTGGGCTTTATTCGCGCCGGCCCGGCCGCCAGAGAGGCCGCAGCCAGAGCGCTCCGGGCAAGGCGGCCGCAATAATGACCAGGCGCATCAGGATGGCCGCCTGAGCCGCCTCTGCCAGCGGGCAGCCCGAGGCCGTTAAAAACGAGGTCAGCCCGGCTTCATACACCCCGAGGCCGTTGACCGTCACCGGCACAAGCGTGATCACCGTGACCAGGCTAATGCACCAGACCGCCTGAAGGGCCGTTATTTCATAGCCGACCGCCCAACACAGCGGCGCCAGAACCCCCGCCCCCGCAAAAACCAAGGAAAGCAGACTTAAGGCGGCCGTTTCGGCCGTCAGGGCCGGCGACTGGCGCCAAAGGCGCAGCGTCCGCCAAAATGTCCGCATGTGGCCGCGCAGCCTGACCGTGCGGTCAGGCCGGGCATATCGCGTTAAAAGCAAAAACGCGAGCGCAAGGGCCGCGCCGGCCAGGGCGAAAAGCGGCAGCCAGGCCCGCAGGCCCGCCCAGCGGGTCAAATCCAAATGCAGGCTCAGCCCGGCCAGAGCCCAAAGAGCGACGGCCAGGGTTATGGAAAAACTGACGGCCCGCTCCATGACCATGCCGGCTAAAACAGCCGGGCCCTGGCCCAAAGCGCGCTTCAGCCAGACAAACTTCACTGCGTCCCCGCCAATGGAGCCCGGCAGAAAAGACGAGCAAAAATATCCCAGCCAGGTGCTTTTAAAAATCAAAAGAAACCCGGCCTGAGGCAAGGTTCGTAAAAATATCCGCTGTAAGCGGAATGCGCCTATGGCCTGACAGGCGATCAGCGAGGCCGTCGCGGCCATGAAATAGAGCGGGGAAATGGTGGTCAGGTTTTCCCATGCCTGGGCCGGAACTAGGGAAACAAGCCAGGCCAATAAGGCCACGGTCGTTATGATTTGCAAAAATATTAATAATTTAGAGCGCATTATGAAATTATTGACGAGTTTCGACAGCCGTCTTCTCCAGCCAGTTCTGAAACATCAATAATGTCCACAACTGTTTGCGATGATCCGCCTTCCCGGCGATATGCTCTTTCATCAGGCGGTCCACGGCGGCCGGCCGGAACAGCCCTTCCCGCTTCAGCCGGCCGGGCTCAAAGGCGCGCCGCATGGCCGGGACGAGGTCCCGGCGCAGCCAGGCGGTCAGCGGTATGCCGAAGCCTTTTTTGGGGCCTTTCAGGGCCGCGGGCGGCAGAATGTCCTTAAAGGCTTCCCGCAATAAAAACTTGCGGACGCCGCGGTTATATTTCATTTCCGGCGGCAGGCCGTTGACGAATTCAACCAGCTCCCGGTCCAGAAAGGGGGCGCGCGCCTCCAGGGAGACGGCCATGGAGGCGCGGTCGATTTTGGTCATTATATCTCCGCTTAAATACCAGCTGAGATAATAGTGTATGGCCGCTTCGACGCGATTGGCCAGGGCCGCCTCCCGGGCCGTTCGCCTGACCGGCTCGAAGGGGTCCCGGGCCAGGGCCGCCGCCGCCGCCTCTTCAGTTAAAAGCTTTCTCTGCTCATCAGGGCAAAAAGCCGCCATCCAGGCCTGGAGGCGCACGGCCGTCTCATAGCGGCAGCCTTTGAGAAACTGCTTGATTTTAAAATCAAGGCTCATGTTCCGGGCGGAAACGGGCAGAAGCCGGGCCGCGCCTTCCAGGGCCCGCCGCAAAACCCGCGGCGCTTTTTCATAGACGGCGGCGGCCCCCAGGGCGGCGAAAGGGTCGTAGCCGGCAAAAATTTCGTCCCCGCCGTCGCCCCCCAGAGCGACGGTGACGTGTCGCCGGGTAAAGCCGGCCAGAAGATAAGCGGGCAAAACGGAAGCGTCGGCCAGGGGTTCATCCATAAAGCTAAATACTTCAGGCAGAATTTCCAACATGCGGCCGACCGTCAGCATTTCTTCCCTGTGATTAGTGCCGAAGTAAGCGGCCGTTGCCCGGGCCTGGGCCGACTCGTCAAAGCTCTTTTCCTGAAAGCCGATGGAAAAGGTTTGAATGCGCGAGGCCTCCACGCCTTCGCGCATGGCCGCGGCCACGCAAGCGGAGTCAAGGCCCCCGGAAAGAAAAAGCCCCAAAGGCACGTCGCTGATCATCCGCCTGGCCACGGCCTCCCGGAAGAGCCGGCGCAGCTCCCGGGCCGCCTCGGCGGGCCTGAGAACCGAGCCGCCGAGGCGCGGCGCCCAATAGCTGAAAACGCGCGCGCCCCCGTCCGGGGTCCAGACCAGGGCCTGGGCCGGGGCGAGTTTTGAAACGCCTTCAATCAGGCTTTGCGGCGGCGGCACATGCTCATGCAGGAGATAGCGGCCCAGGGCCGTCATATCCAGTTTCGCGGGCACTTCGGGGTTGCGCATGAGCGCGGTCAGCTCCGAGGCGAAGCATAAGCCTCCAGCCGTTGTCCGGTAATAGAGGGGTTTTTTGCCGAAACGGTCTCTGGCCATGAAGAGAAGCCGCTTTTCGGCGTCCCAGAGGGCAAAGGCGAACATGCCGTTTAATTTTCGCAGCACCTCGAAGCCGTATTCCTCATAGCCGTGAATAATGACTTCGGTGTCGCCGCCGGATTTGAAGCTGTGGCCGCGCCGTAGCAGCTCTGCCCGCAGCGGCTGAAAATTGTAGATTTCGCCGTTAAAAACGATCCAGACGCGGCCGTCTTCGTTGCTCATGGGCTGGGCGGCGGCGTCGGAAAGGTCGATAATCGACAGGCGGCGGTGCGCGAAGCCCACCGCGACCGGCCGCGCCTCCGCCGGCGCCGCGCCCAGGTCGAGGCGCCGGCCGAAGGCGTCCGGGCCGCGATGAATCAGGGCCTCGCACATGGAGCGCAGCGCGGCCTCGTTCACTTCCCGGCCGTCGGGCGTCAATATTCCGGCGATGCCGCACATGGCCCCACCTTTCCCGCTCTCAATGGCCCGCCCGCGCGGCGGGCCGGTTTGCGGCCGCGCAGAGCCGCAGATAGGCCTCCGCCGTCGTGCGCCAGGCGTAGCGCTCTTCCGCACGGGCGCGGCCGGCTAGGCCCAGGCGGCGGCACAGGGCCGGGTCGGCCAGGAGCCTGGCCAGGGCCAGGCGCAGGGCTTCAACATCGGCCGGCGGCGTCAGCAAGCCCGTTTCGCCGTCCGCCACCAGCTCTTCGCAACCCTCCACGGCGCAGGCCACCACCGGCAAAGCCGCGGCCATGGCCTCCAGAACCGCGTTGGGCATCCCCTCCTGAATAGAGGGGAAAACGAAAATATCGGCCGCGGCCAGACGCCGTCGCAATTCCGCGCGGTCAAGCCAGCCGGAAAAGCTGATCCGGGCGCTCAGGCCCAGCCGCCCGGCCAGGGCCCGCAGCCGCTCCCCCTCCGGGCCGTCCCCTATGATCTCCAGCCGCCAGCCGGCCTGACTTAGGCCTGCCAAGGCCTCCAGAAGAGCGGGATAATTTTTCTGGGCGTTCAGGCGGCCGACGCTTATAAGACGGGCGCCTTCGGCCGCGAAGGCCCGGCCCCGGCCGTCCGGGGCCGCCGCCGGCGGAACGTCCACCCCGTTGGATATAATTTCAATGGCCTGCCAGGGCGCGCTCCTGAGGGCCAATCGGGCCAGCCCCCGGCTGTTGGCCACGACAAATTCGGCCCGGCGCCACAGAAACCGGATGACGGGGCCGGACAGGAGGTGCCAGCGGCCCAGGCTCTCGGGCAGAAAACCGGGCACATCCCCGCCCCTTAAAGAGATAATGTAGGGCACGCCGGCGGTTTTTCGCAAAAGCCAGGCCGCCGGGCCGCCGGGAAGGCCGAAAAAGGCCAGGCAAACCTCCGGCCGCCGGGCGCGCCCGCGGCGCAAAACCCAGACCAGCGAACTGAAGAGAAAGCTCAGCATTTCCAGAATATTGGAGCTGTCCCGCCGCCGCCGCCGGGCCGCGAGGCGCTCCACGACATAGCCGTCCCGCTCTTCGCGGCGGGGCAGCCCGGCATGGGCGGAAGTCAATACCGTCACCCTGACCCCCAGCCGCGCCATTTCCCGGGCGATCTGGGCGGCGGCGGTGGCCGCGCCTCCGCCGACGGGCGGGAACTCATGGTTGATCAGCAGAATATGCGCCGGCATGGGCCTTCAGACCTTTTCCCCGGCCGGGGCGGCCTCCGGACCGCCGCCGGGCGCGCCGTTTTCGCTAAAATTTATCTGGCGCCTGATTTTATAGGGCGGCCGGCCCTGGCTTTCAAAATATGTTCTGGTGGCCACCTCCGCCAAAAGGCCCATGAGGATGGAAGAAATGCCCACGCTGAAGGTCATGACGGCAATCAGCGGCAGGGGGGTCTGCACCAGGCTGGCCCGGCCGATGAATTTCAGGATAAAGGCGATCAGGGCGCAAAACCCGGAGGCGGCCGCCAGAAAGAGGCCGAAGCCCCCGAAAACATAGATGGGCTTGCGCAGATAGCGGTCGAGAAAACAGGTGACCAATAGGTCCAGCAGAACTTTAAAGACCCGTTCCAGGCCGTATTTGGACTGGCCGCTGATGCGGGAATGGTGCCTGACCGGCGCCTCCGTGACTTTGGCCCCGTTCCAGGAGGCGTAAATGGGGATGAAGCGATGCATTTCCCCGTAAAGGCGCACCCCTTCCAGAATAGAGCGGCGGTAGGCCTTTAAAGTGCAGCCGTAATCGTGCAGGGGCACGCCCGAAACTTTGGAAATCAGAAAATTGGCCAGCCGGCTGGGCAGATTACGTCTGATGGCGGCGTCCTTGCGGTCCTGGCGCCAGCCGGAGACGACGTCCCAGCCCTCTTCATTCAGCTTTTTCACCAAGCCGGGAATATCGGCCGGGTCGTTCTGGAGGTCGGCGTCCATGGGCACGATGATCCGGCCGGCCGCGTGGTCGAAGCCGGCCTGAAGGGCGGCGGTCTGGCCCTCGTTGCGGGCGAAGTCGATCACTTTCAGGCGAGGGCGCCGCCGGGCCTGTCGCGACAGACGTTCCATGGTCTCGTCCCGGCTGCCGTCGTTGACGGCGATCACTTCATAGGAAGCCTCCAGAGCCTCAAGCACCGGCCAGAGGCGCTCAAACAGGGGCTCGACGCCCTCGGCCTCGTTATAAAAAGGAATGACGACGCTGACGCTGATGTCGTTTTCAGCCATGCTCTCTCCCCGCGGTTTCATTTTTATTTTTCATAAGCCTTGCGGATGATCTCCAAATCGCCGCCGGCCTTCAAGTCGCTGCCCCTGAAAAGCCAGCCCTGAACATAGCCGTTGAAAGCCGTCAGGGCATAGGGCTCGGTATTGACGGGGAAGGGAACGCCATGCCACCGCTGTATGGCGCCTATTCTGTTAAATAAATAAAAATCATTTTCTGAATCATTGTTTTCGCCGCTGTCCCGCATGGGCAAAACCGCGATGTTTTCAGGCGCGCGCAGCCAGGCGCTGCTATAATAGCAGAAAAGATTCAGCGGCCCGCGGTTTTCTTTTTGCAGCCTCCGCCCGGCCAGCATGGTTTCCTCGCCCCAGCCGGGCCAGTTCACGCCCATGGCCCCCAATTCGAACATCTTCGCGTCCCGCGCCCGGCCCATAGCCACTGTCGGCGAAGCGTAGCTGAAATAGAGGGGAGCATGGGGCGCCATTTCAGCGACCAGCGCGGCCATGACCAGGCCGCATAAAACATTGGCCCGGGGCCGGGGAAGGGAGGCCAGGGTCAAGGCGCCCAAGAGGGCGGGCAAAAGCAGCAGAAAATTTTTATATCTGATGACGACCGGCACTCCGACCAAGCCATAGGCGATGAGGCCGATAAAGAAAATTACGGAAAAAAGCGCTAAAATAAGGCTCAGCTCCCCGAGCGCGTCTTTCCTGACGAAGCCCAGGCAATAGAGAGAGGCCAGCCACAGGGCCGCCGCGGTCAGGGGCAGGGCGGCGAAGGCGTTCAGAAGATGGGCCTTAACCATATTGAATAAATATGAGGCGTAATCAGGCGAGTCGAAATGCCAAAAAGAGCCGTTCATGCCTTTGGTCGGCACATACAGGCCCTCGGCCGGGGGATGGTAGGGGGACATATAGACATGAAAGTCGGGGGCGGCGATTGAAGTATAGATGAGGCCAAAGGCAACGGCCAGGGCCAGGGCGGCGCATAAAGCGGCCCTCGCTTTCCGGGGCGTTGCGGCCGCGCATTTGAAAAACAAAGACAGCGCCGCCGCGCCCAAAGAGACCGCCAGCAAAAACAGCAAAAGGGAGACCGGCAGCCATTTGTCGGCCCAGGCAAACAACTCCTTCGTGGTGAAGACGCCGGAAAGGGCCGCGGGCAGCCAGGTCCAACTGACCAGGGGATCGGCCAGGCCCCAGAAGAGGCGGTCGGGGTTCGCCAAAGAGGGGAAGAAAACAGCCGCCCACAGGCCCACCGCCAGGAGGCCTGACGACAGCAAAAGAGCCAGCGAGGCCAGAGAAGCCAGAAAGCGCCGCCCTTTATTTTTAATCCGCGCCAGCGGGGCGGATTGAAAGAGGGCGCGGACGAAAAAAGCGGAACTCAGAATCAGAAACGGCCCGGCCGAAAGTTTTTCCTGGGCGCCTAAAAAGGCGCAGACTACGGCCAGAGCGGCGAGAAGGGCGGGGCGGGCGCCGGTCAGCGAGGAAAGGCAGAGCGCGGCCGCCAATAAGGATAAAACCAGGGCCAACAGGTCATAATTCAGAACTTTAAGGGCGACCATCGAGGCCGGATTCAGCAGCAGCAGATACCAGAGGCCCAGAAGCAAAGAGAGCCGCGGCCGCTCATCTCCCCCGGCCCAGGCCTGAACCAGGCCCCGCCACAAAAAGGCCAGCCGCCAGAAAAGACCCAAGCCGACCAGCCAGTGCAGCCCCTTGTGGATCTGCTGCGAAACGTCGTCGGACCAGGGCGGAATATTTATAAAAAATCCCAGGCTGTGATGAAGGAGGTAGGAAGTGCGCAAGGCCCCCATGTTCCACGAGAAGCCGAAATATTTCAAGCCGGCCAGTTCCGGCGCGATGACGGTTTCATCGACGGTGGCGAAGGCCGTGGCGGCCTGAAGCGTCATCAGGGCCGGCGCTAAAAACAGGACCCAGATAAAAAAACGCTCGCGCGCGCCGGCGGCGCGGGAGACCCACATCAGCAGAAAAGCGGCGAATATAAACAAAAAAACAAAATCAACCAGACTGAAGTCAAATAAAAAGACGCAGAAAATTAAGGCCGCCAATTCCGGCGGCCCCTTGAGGGAAAACAAACCACAGAGAAATTCAGAGGCGGCCAGGGCTTTTCGTTTCAGCGATTCCGGCATAATAACTTTCATTAGAGAACTCCTGGTCATGTCGCGTCAGAGCCAGAGTCGCCCCGCGCGGGCTAATCGCCGAAGATTTTTGTTTCGGCGCCGGTAGCGGCGTAGCCGGAGAGCCCAGGCGCCCCGCGCGGGCTAATCGCCGAAGAGGGTTTCACGCAGCTCTTCCACCCGGGCTGAAAAAATGACCGTTTGAGGCAACAGCCAGGCCTTGGGGCGCAGGCCGGCTTCCTGACAGGCGTGGCTCAGCAGGTCGGCCGCTTTATTTGATTCTATGTCCCCGGGCATGGCCAGCCATTCGATAAAACCGTTATAAATAATGACCGCGGCGCGCGGCGGCACTTCCCGGTCGTCATTGGCGCGGGCGTAATTGGTCAGAACCGCCAGCGATATTTCCGCCTTGGCCAGTTCATCCGGCCTCAGCGGGGCGAAATTGCCCGCCGGGCGGCTAATGGCCGAGGCCGTCAAAGCGCCGGCTTCCTGATGCAGCGGCAGGGGCGATTTCAGCTTCCAGGCCCGGCTCCGCAGCTTTTTATCGACGTAAAGCGACACGACCATGGGCTGCGCAACTTCCAGGCGCGGGCCGACGCGGGGCTCACGGGGGGCTCGGTTTTCCAGGGCGGCATTCAAAGCCTCCCGGGCGATCAGCAGCAGAATCCGTTTCTGCTGGCCGGTCAGGGCCGGGAGCGCAACGGCCGGCGGCGCGGCGGTTTGGGCCAAGAGCAGCGACGATTTTAAAAGGAACAAAAAGACTATTAATGATATTTTTTTAAAACCCGCCATTACTTCTCAATTCAATATTGGTTTGGAGGCTTGTCGGGGCTGAGCGTAGCTGGGCAAAAAATGCGATTTTTGCCTGGCTTCTCAATATTGGTTTGGAGCCTTGTCGGGGCTGGGTCGTAGCTGGGCAAAAAATGTGATTTTTGCCTGGCTTCTCAATATTGGTTTGGAGCCTTGTCGGGGCTGGGTCGTAGCTGGGCAAAAAATGTGATTTTTGCCCAGCGAGGGGCCGTTTAGCCCTGTCAACCAGTCGCTTCGCTCCGTCGCCCCTCTTCGGGGGCGACCGCCTTTTAAAAATATTCGCCTACACCAGAGAATTGCCGGTTGTCAGCCCCTTAAATGGCGGGGCGTAACTAGCGGAACAAATGAGCGATGAGACAAAAAAATGAGACAAAAAAAGCGGGGCGTCATGACGAAGAGGCTCTTTTGGCGGCGGTTTTGGCCTTTATATATTCAAGGGCGATAGGGAGGCAGGAAAGCACGATGATGGCCAGGATGACCAGCGAAAAGTTTTCCTTGACCACAGCCAGATTGCCGAAAAAATAACCGGCGCCTATGAACAGAAAAATCCATAACACCGCCCCTATGACGTTATAGCCGATAAAACGCCGGTAGTGCATTTTGCCTATGCCGGCCACAAAAGGGGCGAAAGTGCGGACGATAGGCGCAAACCTGGCGATAATAATGGTTCTGGCCCCGTATTTTTCATAAAAAGCCTGAGTTTTATCCAGGTGTTTCTTTTTTATGAAACGCCCGTCGCTTTTAAAAGCTTTGGGCCCGATGAAATGCCCCAGCCAATAATTGACCGTATCGCCAAGAATCGCGGCCGCGGCTAAAAGAAAAAAAAGAGCCGCCGGATTAAGCGGCGAGTCGTCCAAGGCCGCGATGGAGCCGGCGGCGAAAAGCAACGAATCGCCGGGAAGAAAAGGCCAAATGACCACGCCTGTCTCCCAGAAGATAATGATGAACAAAATCAAGTAAGTCTGCCAGCCATAGCGGGCGACTATCTGGCTCAGGTGAGCGTCTATATGGATGATGAAGTCGAAAACCGAGGCGGCCAGATCCACTAGCGAGGCAAAAAACTCCATGCTTTAAAAGCCTTTTCCGTTTCCGCTAATCAGCGGCATTTATTTAATTTTTTATTATAGCCCAAAATGATTGAATTTGAAAGGGCGATTTTCAAGCCGCGGCAATTTCAATCGCCGCATCAAGCGACCGTCGTCCAAACCCTATGGACAGGATGCGGGACCATCATCTGACTGCTGCGGAGGCCAATGGCGGAAGAAGGCTTGGGTTGCGGCCAGGAGGCTTGGGCGGGCGGCATCAGAGTAGATGCCGCTGACGAGGGCGTCGGCGTTAGCGGGTTTAAGCAGCCAGGCCAGGCAGCGCGAGCGGAAAGCGCAGCCGTTGCGTTCCTGCGTCCGGCCCATGAGCCAGGGGGAACGTGAGGCCTGAGTGAAGATTTTTTCCCAAAAATCAATGGTCGCCCGGCCGGCGTCGCGCTCTATGTTCCGCTTGAGGTCCTCATGCATAGTCCTGGTCCAGCCCGTCGCCGGCTGCCACTCCGGCAAAAGCCGATGATAAGCCTCACCAATCTCCCAGGGCGGAGCCCTGGACGCTTTTTTCGGATTCCCTCTAGGCAGGCCGAGGTCTTTTGTGGTAATAATAGGCTGGCGGGTCGGCGGGGCAACAACGCTGGGGCCTGCCGGGCGGCAATTCTCATTTTGGATCGGCGGTTTAAAAATAGCGGGTCGGCCCGATCGGGCCGACGGAGCGAAGCGACTGGTTGGGAGGCCGACAAAGCCGCGGGCCAGACAAAAATCGCATTTTTTGTCTGGCTACGACCAACCCCGCCAAGCCGCCAAGGCCAAAATGAGAATTGCCGCCTGCCGGGCGGCAATTCTCATTTTGGATCGGCGGTTTAAAAATAGCGGGTCGGCCCGATAGGGCCGACGGAGCGAAGCGACTGGTTGAGAGGCCGACAAAGCCGCGGGCCAGACAAAAATCGCATTTTTTGTCTGGCTACGACTAACCCCGCCAAGCCGCCAAGGCCAAAATGAGAATTGCCGCCTGCCGGGAGCGCCGGAAAACAAAGGCCGCGCTTTCACCGCTTTACCAGGGGCCTCCCGAAAGAGCGAACCGCACTCCG
>JAISRV010000277.1 GCA_031273445.1 Candidatus Adiutrix sp.
AATAGGCTGTGGCCGGGGTATGACTCGGGCAGGACGGAAATGGTCTGGATAAGGCCGGGGCGGCCCGGCGGGCAGACGGAAAAATCGGCCGGGTCGCGGATGATGATTTCGGAAAAAAGACTGGCGTGCAGATGGCCGCGGCCGCACTGCATGTAGATGGAGCCGGTCTGCTCGACCATGCCGTAGTAGTCGTAAACCCGGCGCAGGCCCGCGACTTCCTCCAAAAGACCTTTAAATGTTTCAGGGGAAACCGCTTCGGCCTGGAGCTTGTTCCAGCCCCCCCCGTGAATCAAGAGCCCCCGCGACAGGTCCAGTTTCCGGCCGGCTTTCAGCAGTTCCTGGCAAAAATGACGCCAAACCATAAAGGTGAAGCCGAAAAGCAGGATATCCCGGCCTTGACGGCGGTTCAGAAAGTCCTCCACCGCCTCGAAGTCGAGCCGCATCTCTTCGGTCAGAGCATAAACCCTTTCGGCGCCGAAAATGGAAAAACCCAGAATGCCGGCCCTCCGGGCCGAAAACATGCTGCGGTCCTTCATCACCGCGGGGCTGTCGATGATCAGCATCGGCCGGCGGCCGCGGCCGATGAAGTCGCCGACTATCTTCACCAGCGCCTTCTGCTGGGCGGCGGCCGTATCCCGGTCCAGAAAAATTCGCGAGACGGCCTGGCCGGCGGTGCCGGAGGAAGTCATGGTTTTGACTACCTCGGCCTTTTCCACGCTTAACAGCTCCATCTCTTTAAACAGGGCCGCCGGAATAAAAGGCAGCCGCTCCAGGGCCGGAGCGTCCGGCGCGGCCGGAACGTCCGGCGCGTCCGGAACGTCCGGCGCGTCCGGAACGTCCGGCGCGGCCCCGACGGGCGCGGGCGGCCGCCCCAGGCCGTCGAGCATACGGCGGTAAGGCCGGCACTTCTCATAATGACGGGCCGTCAGGCGGGCCAGGAGCGGGCCGAGCAAGGCGGCCTTGGCCGCCCGGCCCAGGCTGAAAGGGGCCAGGGTCAGTAAGGACGGCTCATTGGTCATAGTAATCTTCCAGGGCGGCATACAGGGTTTTGCCGCTTTCGTTTTTCGGCAGACAGGCCAGAGGTTTCAGGCGAAAGGCGGCCTGGTTGATCCTGAGGGTTTCGGCGACGAAGGCCGTGATTTCGCCGGCGACGGTCTGATCGGCGACGAAGATGTACATAAGATCGTCACGGCCGGCGCAGGCGCATTCCAGGCCGGGGAAACGCGATTTGATCAGGCTTTCGGTTTCGTCCAGCCCGACCCGGTTGCCGAAAAGTTTCAGAAATCTTTTCTTGCGGCCCGTCACGTAATAAAAACCGTCTTCGTCGCGCCGCGCCAGGTCGCCGGTTTCCAGACGCCCGCGCCGTTCGTCGCCTTTAATTAGGTCCTCGCCTCGCTCGGCGTAGCCCAGGGTCACGTTGTCGCCGTAATAAACCAGTTCGCCCGTCAGGCCCGCTTCGGAAATCTCCCGGCCGGCCTCGTCGATGAGGCTGAAGCGCCCGCCGTCAATGGCCAGGCCCATGCTGCCGCATTTTTCCACCGCCTTGTCCGGCGGCAGATAGCCCATGCGGGCGGTGGCCTCGGCCGCGCCGTACATGACCACAAAACGCCGGCCGCTGTCGGCGGCGTAGCGGGCGAATTCCAGGTGCAGTTCGGGCTGAAGCTTGCCTCCGGCCTGGGTCATGGTGCGCAACGAAGGCAGGTTCATCCTGAAAAAACGGAGTTTTTTCAGCATCTCGTAAGTGTAGGGCACCCCGGCGATGGAAGTTGCCCCGCCTTCTCGGAAAAAAGTCCAGAATTCTTTTTGCATCAGGCTCCGGTTGGTCAGCAAAAGCGCCGCGCCGGCGGCCAGGTGGCTGTTGACGACCGACAGCCCGTAGACGTAATTCATCGGCAGGCTGGTCACGGGCCGTTCGGCCGGGTTCAGCTCCAGATAGCGGACAATGGCGGCGGCGTTGCTTTCCAGGTTCTTCAGGCTCTGGCGCACCAGTTTGGGGCTGCCGGTGGAGCCGGAAGTGGTGATCAGGAGAGCCAGGTCGTTGTGAAGGGGGAAAGGCGGGAGCCCGGTGGCCGTCAGGCGGTAGCCCGCGGCCTCGGCGAGCAACGGCCCCTCGACGGGGGCGGGCATGTCCCCGGGCAACCAAAGGGCGGCCGGGCGATAGGTCTCGATCAGACGGCGGGCCAGGGCGGGGTTGAGGTGACGGTCCAGCAGAAGGGGAACCGCGCCGTAAGTCAGAAAAGAGACATAGCCGATGAGCGCGCCGAAGGAGTTTTCGCAAAAAGCGAAGACCAGAGAACGGCGGGGCAGGGCCGCGGCCGCCTCGGCGGCCGCGGCGCGCAATTGGCCATAGGTCAGCTCGCGGCCGTTTTCGTCAAAGGCCGCCGGAGACGAGGCGGAGTGTCGTTCAAGGCCGAGAAACATGGGGTTGCCGTTATTTAAGCCCGCCGTCCACCCTTAAGACCTGGCCGGTGATGTAGCCGGATAAATCGGAAGCCAGAAAGACGGCGGCGGCGGCTATTTCGGCCGGCAGCCCCGTTCGCCGCAGATCGGTCGAGTTTATGGCTTCTTCCAGCGCCCGCGCGGGCAGGGTCTTGAGCATGTCGGTCGCGGTGACGCCGGGGGCGATGCAGTTGGCCCTGAGGCCTGAGCCGCCCAATTCGGCGGCTATGGATTTGGTCAGGGCGATGACCGCCGCTTTGGAAGCCCCGTAGGCCGATTTGCCGGGGTTGCCGTCGAGCCCGGCGATGGAGGCGACGTTGATGATGACGCCGCTTTTTCGCCTGACCATCAGTTTGGAAATATATTGGGTAAAGAAAAACAGGGCGAAGAAATTGACTTCGAACTGACGCCGCAGAGTTTCCTCGCCGGTCATCTGAAACAGGGCGTTATGGATGACCCCGGCATTGTTGACCAGGACGTCGATGGCGCGTTTTTCGAGGGTTTTGACGGCCGCCTTCATGGCCCGGGGATCGGTCAGGTCGAAGCACAGCGGCCTGATTTCGACGCCGCTCCCGGCGGCGACTTCGCGCATATCCGCCAGAAACTCCGGCGTTTCCGCGCGGGCGTGGGCGTATATGTCCGCGCCTTCAGCGGCGAAGGCGGCCA
>JAISRV010000288.1 GCA_031273445.1 Candidatus Adiutrix sp.
CCGGGGCAGTGGGCCATCAACCCGACGCCCAGACGCATGTTGGCTGAAAACCTGGCTCCCCTCTTCCAGGCCGGCCTATTTCCAGGGGCGGAAGTGGAAATTTTCGTGGAAAACGGCGAAGAGCTGGCCCCCCGGACCCTCAATCCACGCCTGGGCATCATCGGCGGCATCTCCATACTGGGCACGAGCGGTCTGGTGAAGCCTTTTTCCCATGAAGCCTATATAGCCACAGTGGAGAGCGCTCTGGACGTAGCCAGGGCCGCCGGCTTGGCCGAAGTGGTTTTCGCCACCGGCCGTCAAAGCGAAAAGGCCGTCATGCCCACGAGGCCGGATCTCAAGCCGGAATCATTTATCCAGATCGCGGATTTTTTTGGCGATAGTTTGAAGCTGGCCTCTGCCCGCGGCTTCCAAACCATAGGCTTGGCCGTTTTTTTCGGTAAAGCCGTAAAACAGGCCAGGGGTCTGGCCAACACCCACGCCCGCCGGCATGAGCAGGAGGCGGCGATTTTGGCCGACTGGCTGGGCGAAGCCGATGAATCCATGGCGGCTCAACTACGGGAGGCCATGACCGCCCGGGCCGCCCTCGAAATTCTACGCGAACGCGGGCGAATGGATCTGACGCATCGAGTGGCCCGCAAGGCCCTGACGGCGGCCAGAAACTTCGTCGGCCCCGGGCCGCGGCTATGGATGACTATTTTCGATTACGACGGGACGGCCATGGTTTCGGATCAACTCGCCGAATAAGGATCACCCCGCCCGGCGCCGCCTCCAGCGCCGGCCGGACCGCGCGGCTTCGCGTCAATGCGACATTTTAAAGCGTTACATGATACTTAGGAGCCAGATACGCTTATGGCGGAAAAACAAAAATTGCATCTCATTGGCCTGGCGCCGGAAGCCGGCGGCCCGCCGCCGGCTGTGAACGCCGTCGTTGAGGCGGCTGACGTCCTGGCCGGCGGGGACAGGCTGCTGGAAATGTTCCCCGACAGCCGGGCCGAACGCTGCCGCCTGACCACGCCGCTGGACGAGTGGCTCGCGCGTCTGCAAAAAATGTGGGCGGAAGGGCGTAAAGTGGCGGTTCTGGCTTCCGGCGACCCCAACTATTACGGGCTAGGCAAAAAACTTTTGACGGTTTTCTCTCCCCAGGACATCGTCGTCATGCCCGCCGTCACCTCCGTTCAAATCGCCTTCGCTCGCCTCAAGACCGCCTGGGATCAGACTGAAGCGGTCAGTTTACACGGCCGCGGCGACAGAACGGATTTCTGGACCGGCCTTTACCGGACCGCTCACTACGGTTCGGGGCGTCTGGCCGTCTACACCGACGCCGACAACTCTCCTTCCGTCATCGCCAAGCGTCTGCTCGGCCGCGGCCAGCACAACTGGCGCATGACCGTGTTTGAAGACCTCGGCGCGCCCGACGAGCGCATAACCAGCTGGAGTCTTTTCGAGGCCAAGATACGCGAATTTTCCCCCCTGAATCTGGTGCTGCTGGAATGCCTGAAAAAGCCGGAACCCGTCTTTCCGGGCATGCCCGAAGAAGCCTATATTCATGAAGCCGGCCTCATCACCAAACGCGAAGTGCGCATGGTCGCCCTGGGTCTTTTGGCGCTGCAGCCGCGCCACACCCTTTGGGACCTGGGCGCCGGCTCCGGCGCGATGTCGATTGAAGCGGCGGCCCTGATGCCGCGCGGCTCGGTCTGGGCGGTCGAGAAATCCCCTCTTCGCGCCGAACAGATAGCCGCCAACCGGGCCAAGTTCGGCGTCTCCCATGTGGATATAATAGAAGACGGGGCCATGGAGGCCATGAAGTATCTGCCCTCGCCCGACCGCATCTTCATCGGCGGCGGCGGCGAGGGGCTGGAGGACATCGTCCGTGAAGCCAAGGCGCATCTGCGTCCCCGCGGTCTCCTCGTCGTCGCCCTGGTCAGCCTCGACAAAATCGGGCGGATCGCCAAACTTCTGCGCGAGCTGGGCCTGGAGATGTCCGTGACCCAGGTTCAGATCGCCCGTTCGGAAGCCCTGGCCGCCGGTTTTTATTTTAAGCCCCTGAACCAGGTCTGGCTGGCGCGCGGAACGGCCAAGAGTTGAGCCCCCTGTAATGAATATTTGAGGCGCCTCACATGCTGGATGCTTACCCTATTTTGTTCGTGGGCGCGGGCCCGGGCGACCCGGACCTGATCACTGTGGCCGGCCGGAAAGCCCTGGCTGCGGCCGATCTGGTCGTTTACGCCGGCTCGCTGGTCAACCCTGAAATTCTATCGTGGCGCCGCCCTGAAGCCAGGCTGGTCGACTCCGCGCCCCTGGCGCTGGAAGACATCATGGCCGAAATCATAAACGGCTGGGAAGCCGGGCTGAAGGTGGTCAGGCTGCACACCGGCGACCCCGCCCTCTACGGCGCAATTCACGAACAAATCGCCGTTCTGAAAAACCGGGGCATCCCTTTTCAGGTCATTCCAGGCGTCACCGCCGCGCTAGCCGGGGCGGCTTCGCTGGGGCTGGAATACACCCTGCCGGAAATCACCCAAACCCTGATCATCACCCGCGCCGCCGGCCGCACCCCTGTTCCTGACGGCGAAGACCTGGCCTTGCTGGCGAAAAGCCGCGCCTCCCTGGTCATCTATCTTTCCGCCGCCCAGGGCGAAAAGGTCGGCCGCGCTTTAAGCGAAGCATACGGGCCGGATGCGCCGGTGGTTCTGCTGTACAAGGTCAGTTGGCCCGAGGCCCGCACCGTCTGGACCAGCTGCGCCCGGCTGGCCGAAACCCTGGCCGACGAAAAACTGGACCGGCATACTCTCATGCTGGCCGGACCGGCGGTGGCCGCTCTCAGGGCGGGGCGGGACGCGCCCAAGTCGAAGCTCTACGACGCTTCCTTCGCCCACGGCCGCCGCGAAGCGGGAAAGCCCGCGGAAAAGGGCAAAGCAACCGGAAACAAGACGGCCGAAGCGGCGGACGAGGCGTGACGGATCAGCCCGCCCCGGCGCCGGCCGCTGTGGCCGTTTACGCCGTGACCCGCCAAGGCGCCGTTCTCGCCGCCGCGATCGCGGAAGCTCTGGGCGGCGCTCTGTTTCTTCCTCGCCGCCTCCAGGCTGATTTCGCTGAAAAAGCCGCGACGGTCGAAACTCTGGGGAGCGGCCTGGCCGAAAACTTCCGCCGCTTCAGCGGCCATGTGGTGGTGGGCGCGGCCGGCATGGTGGTGCGTCTCATCGCCCCTTTGCTGGTTTCCAAGAAAGAAGACCCCGCAGTGGTCACGGTGGATCAAGCCGGGCGTTTCGCCGTCAGCCTTCTTTCAGGCCACCTTGGCGGCGGCAACCGCCTGGCCGGCGAAGTGGCGCGCGTCTGCGGCGGCGAAGCCGTCATCAGCACGGCCACGGACATTGCCGGTCTGCCGGCTCTGGAAATGCTGGCCCGGGAGCTGGCGCTGGAGATCGAGGATTTCACGAAACTCCCGGCCCTCAGCCGGCTACTGACGGAAAGCGGCCAGGCGCCGGTTTACGACCCGGGAGGCTTTCTGAGGCCGCGCCTGTCCGCCTGGGCCGGCCATTTCATATTTCTGAACGATCCCCCTCCGGCGGACCGCGGCCCTTATGTGCATGCGGACTGGCGAACCGGCGGCGAAGGCCCGGAGGCTCTGGTTCTGCGGCCGCCGGTCATCGCCCTGGGCCTGGGCTGCCACCGCGGCATAGAGGCGGACGAAGTGGAGCAAATCGTCAGGGAAAGCCTTGACCAGGCCAAAATCGCCCTCCTGTCGGTCGGCGTTCTGGCCTCCGTGGAAAGCCGGAAATCGGAGCCGGCCCTTCTGGCCATAAGCCGCCGGATCAAACGGCCGTTCATAACCTACGCCAAAGAAAAATTGTCTCAGGTGGCGACTCCCAACCCCTCGAGCCAGGTTCTGGAAAAAATAGGAGTACCCTCTGTATGCGAAGCGGCGGCAATGCTGGCGGCCGGGACGGATCGCCTGATAATAAGCAAAAAAAAGAGAGCGCGGGCGACTCTGGCCGCCGCGCTTTCAAACTGGAAATAATCGGTCTGGGCTCCGGCGGGGCCAACGGCGTCACTCTGGCCGCGCAAAAATGCCTGAAGTCGGCCGAAGCGGTTTATGGCTACGGTCTGTATATGGAACAGGCCCTGCCGCATCTCAACAAAAAAGCGGCCGTGCATAGAAGCGGCATGACCGCGGAAGTGCGCCGGGCGGAAGAGGCCATTGACAGCGCCTTGAGCGGCCGCCGCACGGCGGTGGTCTCCGGCGGCGACGCCGGGGTCTATGGCATGGCCGGGGCCATTTTCGAGGTGGCGGCGGCCAGAGGCGTGAGCCTGGGGCGTGAGCCTGGACAGTTGCGCATCAAGGTGGCGGCCGGGGCGCCGGCGCTGGTCGCGGCCGCGGCCCTTCTGGGCGCGCCTCTGACCCACGACTTCTGCGCCATTTCACTGTCCGACCGCCTGACCCCCTGGGAACTCATCGAAAAACGCCTGGACCTGGCCGCCCAAGGCGATTTCGTCATCGCCCTCTACAACCCGAAAAGCAAGAGCCGCGAATGGCAGTTGAGCCGGGCGGCGGAAATTCTGCTGAAGCGCCGGCCGGCCGATCAGCCGGTCGGCATCGTCAGCCGGGCCGGCCGCCCCAGTCAGGGAGTGGTCATCACGACCTTGGGAGAAATGGCCGAGGCCCAGGTGGACATGCAGACCCTGGTGGTGATCGGCAACCAAAGCACTTTCGTCTATCAGAATTTCATGATCACCCCGCGCGGCTATATCGACAAATACGGCGACAGGATAAAAAAACCGGAATGAGGTCAACCATGAAAAAAGCGGCCGCGATCTTCTGTCTCGTCTTTTTCGCCGTCTCCGTTCCGGCCGGCGCGGTCTCCAGGCCTGAAACCGGCGCGCCGGATAATCTGGCCGCCTGGGAATCATGGGCGCTTTACGGGCATGAGGAACAATATCTCTGCCCTGATTCCGGCCGGGGCAAAAATATCTGCGCCTGGCCGGTGACCCTGTCGCTCGACCTCGGCGCCCAGGGCGGAAGTTTTGCGGCGGTCTTCGAACTGTTTAAGGAAGGCCGCTTCCCCCTGCCCGGCGGCCGGGGCGCCTGGCCGACCAATGTGGCCGACGAGAGCGGACAGGCGGTGGCCGTGCTCGGCCCGGCCGAATCGCCGGAGGTGTGGCTCCCGGCCGGACGCCACCGGCTGAACGGCGAATTCCGCTGGCGCCGGCCGCCGGAAACCATGTCGCTGCCCCTGGGCTTCACCCTGAACATTAAAATCGACGGGGCGCCGCTTGACTTTCCGCCCATGGAGGTGGACTATGATTCAGGACGCGCCAGATTGTGGCTGAACAGAGCCGACGAGCCGGAACCGCTGGAAGCCCGGCTGGCCGAACAGGAAGACAGCCTGACCGTAAGCGTGAACCGTCTGGCGCGGGACTCCCAGCCCATGATGATCACAAGCGTCCTGAAGCTCGTCGTCAGCGGCAAGCCGCGCGAGGTTCTGATTGAAAACGCGCTTCTGCCTGACGTCCACGCCTCTTTTCTCTCTTCTCCGCTGCCGGCCCAGCTCGCCGAAGGGGGCCTCCGGGTCAAAGTCAAACCCGGCGTCTACGAAATCGTCCTTGAGGCCCGAAGCACGGGCCGCTCTGAAAAGCTCGGCCCGGCGCCGGCCGGTTCAGGCCCGGAATACTGGGCCTTTCAGGCCCAGCCCGACCTGCGCCTGGTTGAAATATCAGGCGCTCCGCAAGTGGATGCGTCCCAGGCCGACGTCTACCCGCCCTGGCGCCATCTTCCCATTTACGTCCTGACGCCCGGCGAAAGCCTGGCCTTTGACGTCATCCGCCGGGGCGACCCCGAACCTCCGCCCGACCAGCTGCGGCTGAATCGGGAATGCTGGCTAGACTATGACGGAGGCGGCCTGAGCTGCCGCGACAGACTGAGCGGCCTCATGAACCGCCAGTGGCATCTGAATGTGACCAGCCCTTTTACTCTGGCCCAGGCCAGCCTGGGCGGCCAGCCCCAGGTCATCACCTGGCAGACTGATTCCAA
>JAISRV010000311.1 GCA_031273445.1 Candidatus Adiutrix sp.
GGCTATCGACAATATCTGTTGATATGACTCAGGGAAGCAGCGTTTGAGATCATCGGTCAAGCCGATTTTATCTCCGATGGCGTCAAACAGCAAGGTCGCCCCGCAGAAGGAGCGTGATAGGTCCTGGGGAGGCTTTTTATTCCTGG
Source organism: Candidatus Adiutrix sp. (assembly GCA_031273445.1). Lineage (GTDB taxonomy): Bacteria > Desulfobacterota > Desulfarculia > Adiutricales > Adiutricaceae > Adiutrix. The sequence goes on from JAISRV010000311.1 coordinate 147, forward strand.
CATCCGTAGGGACGATCAAGCCTGTCTCAGGATCAAGCTTGCCGATCAACTTGCGCTTGGCGCGAGATTGCTTTTTTTCTTTATCCCAAAAGGAGGTGGATTCATAGGCGTAAGTGACGCCGATTCGCTTGTCGGTTTGGAAGATAATTGTAGACATGGTCACTTCTTTCATGGTTATGTTAATATATCACATAACTATGAAAAAGGCAAGCAAATTCTTAAAAATCTGCCGATATTATTATATTTTTAACCTAAACTCGTTATGGTTTTCCGGGAAGCCAGGTGACAAAGGGCAACGGGACCACATACGTGTACTGGCAGGTATCGCAGAGGAAAAGTCAACGAGAAAATATCATTAATCTCTCTTTATTACAATAATCATCGGTATAATTTTTCGGGAATGGAGGATTCAAGGTGACTAAAAATTTAACTGTCGTCCGCATAAAAATAATGTATAATAGGAACATTCGCATTTTATCAACAGACCCATATGAGGTATTTTGATGAAAATAAAAACGAGATGTGAACATTGCGGCGCGGTTTACGCTATGGCCCCTGAGTTTGTCGGGCGAACCGCCGTTTGTAAAAAATGCCACAACAAGTTTGCCATGATCGTTTTTGAAAACGAGGTTCGCCCGCCGGCCGGAACTTCGCTCCAGCCGGAAAGGAGCCTCAGACAAGGCGGGTTTCAGCCGCCAGGCAATCGCCAGGCGCCTTCGCAGGGCGACTTAAGACAGAAGCCAGGCTGGCAGGCGCCGGCTGCTCCTATGGGACAAGGGGCCGGCTCCCAAGGCGATTTTGCTCAACAGATGGCCAGGCAACAAAACCGGGCGGGTGGTTACGAGCCGCCTCAGGGCAATTTTGCCCGGCAGCCCGACGGGCGCCAGCCCCAGGGGCCGGACGGCTTTGATCAGGCCGCTTTTCCAAGGAATGCGGGGCCGGCGGCCCGACCTCCGGCTGGAATGGCCGCCCAGATTTTCACTTGCAAAAAATGCGGCTATACGGCGGAAATTCCGCCCGTAAGCAAAAGCATGAAGGTCAAATGCCAGAACTGCGGCGCCAAGACGACGGTCAAGCCGCTTCCGAAAGCTCAGGCCGCTAAAGGCTCAAAACCTCGGAAAGAATCTGGCGCCTCCGGCGGAGGGCCGCCGAAGATATTGTTTCTGCTTCTGTTTATCATAATCATTGCGGCGCTGGTTCTTTTCGTGGGGCCGGCCATATTGCCCGGAGGGTTTCCCGATCTGCTTTCAAGCATTTTGCCCTAAAAGCCCAGCCAGTTCACGAGCCGGCTTTCGGCTGAAAACATAATGCCGCTTTCGCGCCTGGCCGGTCAAAAATAAACCAGCGCGGCCGACCGCCGCCGAGAGGAGTGGGGGGATGAAAATTCTGGTCATAGGCGGCGACGCGGCCGGCATGAGCGCCGCCAGCCAGATACGACGACGCCAGCCGTCCTGGACGGTGGAAGTGTTCGAAATGGGCCAACGCGTTTCCTGCGCGCTGTGCGGAAGCCCTTATTTCATCAGCGGCCTGATCAAAGACATTGAGCGCCTGGTTGCCGTCACGCCCGAGCGCTTTGAAAAAGAGCGCGGCATAAAGATTCGTTTGCGCCATGAAGTTACGGCCATACATCCGGCCCGGAAAAGCCTGACCGTCAGAAATCTCGACAGCGGCCAGAGTCGGGAAGAAAATTACGACCGACTGGTCATGGCCACGGGGGCCGAGGCGATTGAACCCAAAGGCCTGGAAGCGGGGCCGGCGGGGCTGTTTTATTTGCGCAGCCTGGCCGACGCCGAGCGCCTCCGCGAAGCGGCTTTGGGCGCCAAAAGCGCGGCGGTGGTCGGCGCCGGCTACCTCGGTCTTGAAATTACAGAGGCTTTGGTCCGCGCCGGCTTGTCGGTGACGCTGCTGGGGCGCCGACCCGCGCCCTCCTTTGAAACGGAACTGCAAAACATGGCTCAAATGGCTCTGGCCCGACCGGAGGTGACTTTCAGACCGGGCCTGGAGGCCGTCGGTCTTGCCCGGGCGGCTGAGGGCGGCCTTGAAGTCGCCGTCAGCCAAGGTCGGCCCGTGCGTGCCGACCTGGCGGTTGTGGGCGCGGGCCTACGCCCGCGTTCGGGCTTGGCCGCAGCCGCCGGGCTTGCCCTGGGCGACCGCGGGGCGGTCGCCGTAGACCGCTGTCAGCGCACTTCCAACCCCTTTATTTATGCCGCCGGCGACTGCGCCGAATCATATCACCTTGTTTCCAAAAAAGGCGCCTACATCCCCCTGGCCCTGGGCGCCAACCGCCAGGGGAAGACCGCCGGCCTCAACATCAGCGGACTGCGGGAAAAGTCGCCCGGAGTCCTGGGCACTTCCATCATGAAAGTCTTCGATCTGGCGCTGGCCGGAACCGGCCTGGGCCTGGAAGCGGCCAGGCGGGCCGGCTTCCCCTACGCCGTCAAGACCGTGGTCAGGCAGCCGTCCAAGCCGGACTACTACCCGGGCGGCTCGGAAGTCGTCTGCGTCGTGATTCACGACCCCATAACCGGCCGTCTTCTGGGCGGGCAACTGGGCGGAACGGTCGACGGCGTGGGGCAGCGCATCAATACTCTGGCCGCCGCCCTGACCGCGGGCATGACGGTCAAAGAAGCGGCCGGGATTGACGCGGCCTACGCCCCGCCTTTTGCCCCGGTGCACGATCCTGTGATCATAGCCTGCGAGATCGCTTCGAAAAACAGCGGATCAGGCGGCGGGACGCGCCGTTCATAAAATATCGCCGCTCCTGTAGAGTTCGCCAAGACCCCGCGAAACATCCGCCTCCCTTGAAATTTAGCCGTTTATTTTATATATTGTTATGTATTAATTAATATCATGTGATATAATATATTGTATCTACTGTTCATGATGCCGACCGCATAAAGCGCGCGAAACCGGGCGGGGAAAAACAATGGAAGTGATCTGGGCGCCTTGGCGCATGTCTTATATAAAAAAGGCAGGCGATAAAGGCGGCGGCTGTTTTTTATGTCTGGAGGAGGGGCGCCGCGGCCCCGACCGCGACCGCCTGGTGCTTTACAGCGATGAGACGGTGCTGGTCATGCTGAACCTCTATCCTTACACCAATGGCCATCTTATGGTCGCGCCGCGCCGCCATGTGCCCAGCCTCGCCGCGGCCAGCGCCGCCGAAAGAACGGCCCTGATAGAATGGGTCGCCCGCGCCTCCCGGATACTGTCCGAAGTCATGGCGCCTTCCGGTTTCAACATGGGCATAAACCAGGGCCGCGTCTCCGGCGGAAGCGTGGAAGAGCACCTGCACTTTCACGTCACTCCCCGCTATCTCGGCGACAGCAACTACATGGCGGTCATCGGCGAGACCAGGGTGATTTCGGAACATATTCTGAGCACCTATGACCGGTTGGCGGGTCGCTTCAATGACTGACAAACTGAGCCCCGGCATGCGGCAGTATCTGGAGATGAAAAAAATTCATCCCGAGGCCATCCTTTTGTTCCGCATGGGCGATTTTTATGAAATGTTCTTCGAGGACGCGGTCAAAGCCTCAGGCCTTCTGGATATCGCCCTGACCAGCCGCTCCAAGAAGGACGAGGTTCCCATTCCCATGTGCGGCGTGCCCCACCAGGCGGTCGACGCCTATATCGACCGCCTGACTGAATGCGGGCTGACGGTCGCGGTCTGCGAACAGGTGGAAAAGGCTTCCGCGGGCAGGGGCTTGCTTGACCGGGCCATAACCCGTCTGGAGACTCCGGGGGTTAAAATATCCGCCTCCGGCCAGACGCCGCGCCAGCCGAACTTCGTCGTCGCGCTCAGTTGCGACGACGACGGGCGTTCCTGGGGGCTGGCCGGGCTGGAAGTCTCCACCGGCGACATGGTCATGGGCAGCTTCGACAGCCTTGACGGACTTCGGGCGGAACTGTCGGCCCTGTCGCCCCACGAGTGCCTGTTAAAGGAAAGCCCGCCGGAAGAGCTGCTGGAGCTGACGCGGGAAATGAACATCTACGCCACCCTTCTGCCGCCGGAAAAAATGAGTCCGGCCGCGGCCCTGGCCGGCTTTACGGAACTTTTCGGCCCCCACGCGGTCGCCGCCTGGGCTATGGAGAGCCGGCCGGAAGCGCTGACCGCCGCCGGCGCGGCGCTCAGCTACGCCGTCGCCTGCTGCCAGGGCCAACTGAAGCACCTGGCCCCGCCGCGTCTATTGTGGCGTCTGCCTTACATGGGGCTGGACGAAGCGGCCATAGCCAACCTGGAATTATTGAAGACCCTGCGCCACGGCGAATTGGACGGCTCTCTGCTGGGCCTGCTGGACAGGACCATAACCCCCATGGGCGGGCGTCTTTTGCGGCAGTGGCTGGTGCGGCCGCTCTTGAACGGCGGCGACATCACCAATCGCCACGGCGCGGTGGAGGAATTGCTGCGCAACGGTCTGGCCCGCGATGAGATCGTCCGCCTGCTGAAAAAAACCGGCGACCTGGAACGCGCGCTAGGCCGCCTGGTCTTAAACCGTGGCGGCCCGCGCGATCTGGCCGTTTTGCGGGACACGCTGACCCTTTTGGACGATTTCCGGCGGGTTTTGAGCGGCCTCAACTCCGCCCGCCTGGCCGCGCTGGGCGACGGCTTGCCCGACTTCTCCGAAATGACGGCCGTTTTGCGGAAATCGCTCGTCGACAATCCGCCGCTTAACGCCAAGGACGGAGGCTTGATCAAACGCGGCGTCTCCGCGGAACTGGACGAACTTATGGACCTGGAGAGCGGGGGCAAAAGCGGCATCGCCGCCCTGGAAGCCCGGGAACGGGAACGCACCGGCATCAATTCGCTCAAAATCGGCTTCAACAGGGTTTACGGCTATTATCTGGAGGTGACCAAAACCAACCTGCCTTTGGTCCCGAACGACTGGATCCGCAAACAGACCATCGCCGGCGGCGAACGCTTTCTGACCCCGGAATTGAAAGAGTGGGAAGAAAAAATCCTTCACGCCGGCGAAAGACGCCTGGAGCTGGAAGAAAAAATTCTGGACGATCTCAAGGCCATGGCCGTCGGTCGGGCCGGCGACATCAAAACCGCGGCCCAGCTTCTCTCCGAAATAGATATCCTGGCCGCCTTCTCCGACTGCGCCGAACGCTATCGATGGGTGCGCCCGGAATTGACCGACGAAGACCTGATCGACATAAAAGGCGGCCGTCACCCGGTGGTGGAGGCCTCGCTGCCGGCGGACACGCCCTTTGTGGCCAACGACGTGCGCCTGACCACGCGCGACCGCATCTTCATCATCACCGGCCCCAATATGGCCGGCAAATCCACCATACTGCGCCAGACGGCTCTGATCGTGCTTATGAATCAGGTCGGGTCTTTCGTTCCGGCCGAATCGGCCCGCCTGTCCATGCGCGACCGCATCTTCACCAGGGTCGGCGCCTCCGACGATCTGGCCCGGGGCCGCTCCACCTTCATGGTGGAAATGAATGAAACCGCCAGCATCCTGGCCATGGCCTCGCCCTCCAGCCTGGTGGTTCTGGACGAGGTGGGGCGCGGCACTTCGACCTATGATGGGATTTCTTTGGCCTGGGCCATTGCCGAATACCTGCACGACCTCGACGGACGGGGCGTCCCGACGCTTTTCGCCACCCATTACCATGAGCTGGTCGACCTGAGCAAAACCAAACCGCGCGTCAAAAACTTCAACGTGGCCGTTCAAAGCGCGGGCAAACACATAGTCTTCATGCGCAAGCTTAAAGAAGGCGGGGCCAGCCGCAGCCATGGCCTGACCGTGGCCGCCATGGCCGGGCTGCCGAAAAGAGTCATCGACCGGGCCAGGGAAATATTATCCGACCTGTCCAAGGCCGGCCGCCGCCG
>JAISRV010000326.1 GCA_031273445.1 Candidatus Adiutrix sp.
TCAAGAGTCCATTCCCCGGCCGCCGTTTTCCAGGTCAGGAGATCAGGAAGCCCGGCCGTCGCCTTTGTCGTCGGGTTGTTCGTCATGTTCAGCAGCCTCCTCCGTCGAATCGCCGCCGGCGGAGGTTTCCCGGGACTTGGCCTTCGCTTCGGCTTCCGTCTTGTCTGTCGGCTCCGTTTTCTTTTCTGTTTCCGGCTGGTTGTCTGTCGGGCGTTCAATGCCTTCTTCGCGCATGGCTTCCGCGCAGACGTCCATGACCTCTTCGGCGTCAATGGTTTCTTTTTCCAGGAGCCGTTCAGCCAGGGCGCCCAGGGTGGCCTGATGCCTGGTTATGATTTCGGTGGCCTTGGCGTGGGCTTCGCGCACCAGATTCGTGACTTCCTGGTCGATGCGCTGCGCCGTGGCCTCGGAATATTCGCTATGCTGGGCGATTTCCCGGCCCAGGAATATCTGCTCCTCTTTTTTGCCGAATTTCTGCGGGCCCAGGGCCTCGCTCATGCCCCATTTGCAGACCATGTTGCGGGCCAGTTCCGAAGCTCTCTCAATGTCGTTGCCCGCCCCGGTCGTCATCTGGTTCAGGGCCACTTCTTCGGCCACCCGCCCCCCCATGAGCATGACCAGGCGGGCTTTGAAGTAGTTGAGGCTGTAAGTGTAACGATCCCCCGACGGCAACGAGACCGTGACGCCCAGGGCAAAGCCGCGGGGAATGACGCTGACCTTGTGGATGGGGTCAAGGCCCGGCAGCAACACGGCGATTATGGTGTGGCCGGCCTCATGCCAGGCGGTGGTGCGTTTTTCCTCCGGGCTCATGATCAGGCTTTTGCGCTCAACGCCCATCATCATCTTGTCGCGGGCCTTGTCGAGATCGGCGGCCTCGACTTTGTCCTTGTCGGCCCTGGCGGCCAGAAGGGCGGCTTCGTTAATGAGGTTTTCCAGATCGGCCCCGGAAAAACCCGGAGTGCCGCGAGCCACGACGGAAAGATCGACGTCCGGGGCCATGGGCACGCGGCGGCTGTGCACCTTCAATATCTGCTCCCGGCCCTTGACGTCCGGCGCCGGCACCACCACTTGGCGGTCGAAGCGGCCGGGCCTCAACAGGGCCGGATCGAGAACGTCGGGGCGGTTGGTGGCGGCGATGAGAATCAGGCCGTCGTTGGGTTCAAAGCCGTCCATCTCGACCAGCAGCTGATTCAGGGTCTGTTCGCGTTCGTCGTGGCCGCCGCCGAGCCCGGCGCCGCGATGGCGGCCGACGGCGTCGATTTCATCTATGAACATGATGCAGGGCGCGTTTTTTTTGCCCTGCAAGAACATGTCGCGCACTCTGGAGGCGCCTACGCCCACAAACATCTCCACAAAGTCCGAACCGCTGATGGAAAAAAACGGGACGCCGGCCTCGCCGGCAATGGCCCGGGCCAGAAGAGTCTTGCCCGTGCCCGGCGAACCCATCAGGAGCACGCCCTTGGGAATGCGGCCGCCAAGGCGCACGAACTTTTTATGGTCGCTCAGAAACTCCACTATTTCTGAAAGTTCGGCCTTGGCTTCGTCAATGCCGGCCACATCGGCGAAGGTGACTTTTTTCTGGTCTTCCGTCAGAAGGCGGGCCCGGCTTTTGGCGAAGGTCATGGCCTTGCCGCCGCCCTGCATCTGCCGCATGAAGAACATCCAGATGGCCACCAGAAACAGTATCTGCAAAAGCGCGCCGCCCATGCTCAGCCAGAAGGACGAAGTTTGGGGCGCCATGTTGATGGTCACGTTGTGTTCGCGCAGATACGGCAAAAGACCCGGATCAAAGCGATTGTAGTTGGCCGCCCACTTGCCGCCGTCGTTGAGTCGGGCTACAATTTCCTGATCGGTCAGGGAGACTTCGACCACCCTGTTTTCGGACACGGCCTTCCATATGTCGGAATATGTCTTGCGGTCGTTTTGTTCGGTCGGCCGGGTGAAGTTCAAGACGCCAAGGACGGTTATTATGATCATTGCCCAAACGAGCAAATTTCTTGAAAAGTTGTTCAATTCAACCTCTTATGGGAGAAGGCCCTATATTTATAATTTGTACGACAAATATGGTTTTTTTTCAACCTAAAAGTTCCTGAGGGCTATCCGACAGCATTGACGGCCGGTTTGACGGAGCTATAATAAAATTCGCGGGCCTCGCCGGCCGCGGCCGGGCCGCAGAAAAGCCGCGCGGCGATGACTCGTCGGGGGGATTAAGGGCGATGAGCTATTTCGACATCGACAAATCGGGCCGCCGCCGTCTGGGGGCGGTGGTTTTGGGCCGCGCCGATTATGGCGAGGCCGACCTCATCGTGACTTTTCTTACCCGCGAACTGGGCCTGGTGACCGCCCTGGCCCGCTACGGGCGGCGCAGCATCCGCCGTTTCGGCGGCGGCTTGTTGTCGCCAGGGACGGCCGCCTGGTATGACTTCACCTTCAAAACGCACACCGACCTCGCCTTTGTAGAAGAGGCGGAGGCCAACCCGCGCGTGGCCCATATCGGGGCCGACCCGGTTCGGCAGGGGCTGGCCTCTTTCGCCCTGGAACTGGTGCGCGGCTTTGAAACCCCAGGCAACCCGGCCGGGGAAACCTTCGCTCTTCTGGTTCGTCACCTGGGGCGGCTGGCCCGTTGCCAGGGCGAGACGGCGGCGCGGCGCCTGGCCCTGGATTTTTCCCTGAATTATATGGAATTGGCCGGCTTCGGCCCGCGCCTGGACGCTTGCCTTACCTGCGGCGCGCCCGTCGGCGATGAGCCGGGCTGGCGGTGGGACCCGCTGGCCGGCGGCCTTTTATGCCCCAACTGCCCCGATGCCGGGGACAAGCGGGTTCGCCGCATGAGGCCGCGGCTCCTGAGGCGTCTGTGCCTGGGGACCTGCCCAGCCTCGGAACTGACCGAAGACGACCTGACGGAGGCGGAGCTGTTTTTTGAACGGCTGGCCGAGGAGCATCTGGGCCGCAAACTGAAAGCCATGAAGGCTGTCCGCCGGCTGTTGGCCGGCCCGTAAGCGCCGGGCCGGGCCCCGCGCCAATACGTAAAATGCCCCTGGCCGGGGCGCTTTCCGTTTCAGGTTTGAAGCGCCGCCTTTCGGCGGCGGCGACCCGCTTGATCGCGGGCCCCCCGCACTCTGTAACTTTAAGAGTTACAAACACTTTATGAGCAATTGCCGTTCAATTGACCTGCAGCTTGAAAACAGCCAGGGCCGCCGGAATACGAGCCGCGTCCGGGCCGCCGGCCTGGGCCATATCAGGCCGCCCGCCGCCCTTGCCGCCGACTTCGGCCGCCATTTTGGCCGCCAGTTCCCCGGCGTTGAAGCGGCCGGTCAACTCCTGGCCAACCATGACCAGGATTAGGGCTTTGCCTTCGGCCGACGGCGCGGCCAGGCCGATGACCGCGTTTTTGCCCAGACGGTCTTTAAGCTGATCGCCCACAGCCCGCAAAGCTTTGGGGTCGGCGGCCGCGACTTCCGCCGCCAGCAGCTTGAAGCCGTCTTTTAAGGCCGCGTTTTTGACCAGGTCGTCCACCGAGGCGTCCGCCGCGCCGCCCCTGTCGCCTTTTTCCAATTCTTTCAGGCGCGTCTGGAGTTTTGATATTCTTTCGGCCGCCTCTTCCGGCCTGGCTTTTAACGAGGCGGCGATTTCAGCCAGCAGGCGCTTTTGTTCCTGCATATACGCAACCGCGCCTTCGCCGGTCAGACATTCAAAGCGTCTGACCCCGGCGGCTACCGAGCTTTCGCCTATGATCAAAAATGAGCCGATGCGTCCGGTGGCCTGGACGTGGGTGCCGCCGCACAGCTCTTTGGAATAGTCCCCCATGGACACCACACGCACTTTTTCGCCGTAACGCTCCTCGAACAGCGCCACCGCGCCGGAGCGGCCGGCTTCCTCAAAGCTCATCACCTGCGTCGTGACCGGATAGTTGCGGCGGATGGCCTCGTTGACCAGGCGCTCGATCCGATCAATATCCTCCCGGCTGACGGCCGCGGGGTTGGTGAAGTCGAAGCGCAGGCGGTCGGAGGCGACCAAGGAGCCCGCCTGCCGCACATGGTCGCCCAGCACGGCGCGCAGGGCCTTATGCAGAAGATGGGTGGCGCTGTGGTTGGCGGCGGTCGCCTGACGCTGTTTGACGTCGACCTTCAGGTCGGCCGCCTCGCCGGCCCGCGCCTCGCCTTCGACAACCCGGCCCATATGCAGAAAAACGTTTGTTCCGGGCGCCTTTTGGACATCGGCCACATCAACCAGGCCGGCCGGGAAAGAAATTTCGCCCGCGTCGCCCGCCTGGCCGCCGGAGAAGGCATAGAAAGGCGTCTCTTCGAAGACGACGATGACTTCGTCGCCTTTTTGCGCCGCCTCGACCCTGGCCCCGTCCTTGATCAGGAGCACGGCCTCTCGGCCGCCGGATTCCAGCGCGTCATAGCCGGTGAAGGCGGTGCTGAAGCCCCCGGCCGTCAATTCATTGACCAGCAGGGAGACGCGGTCGGCGGCGCGGTCGCCCCCCTTCCATGAGGCGCGGCTCTTGGTCTTCTGTTCGCCCATGGCCTCGTCGAAACGATCCACGTCCACTTCAAGGCCGTGTTCACGGGCCACATCGGCCACCAGATCTAGGGGGAAACCGTAGGTGTCGTAGAGTTTGAAGGCCAGCCGCCCGTCGATGACGCGGCCCTTCTTCTTTTCCAGGTCGGAAATGGCCTCATTCAACATGCCCATGCCCGCGCCCAGGGTCTCGCCGAAGCGTTCTTCCTCGGCGTTGATGATCTGCCGGATGTAGGGGCCGTTGTCGGCCAGCTCAGGGTAGAGATCTTTGAAGCCGGCGATGACCACGTCGGCCAGTTCGCTCAAAAAGGGCTTCATCAGGCCCAGCTTCCGTCCGTGGCGCACGGCCCGGCGCAGAATGCGGCGCAGAACGTAGCCCCGGCCCAGGTTTTCAGGCCGCACTCCGTCGCCGATGAGAAAGGTCACGGCTCTGGCGTGATCGGCCAGAACCCTGGTCGAGACATTGACGGCAAAACCTTCGTCGCCGGGTTTCAGCTCTTTTTTGTAAATATAAGGCAAGCCCGTCAGGGCGGCCACTTTTTCAATCAGCGGCGCAAAGAGATCTGTTTCAAAGTTGGAATAGACGCCCTGACAGACCGCGGCCAGTCTTTCCAGGCCCATGCCGGTGTCTATGGAGGGCTTGGGCAGCGGCTTCATGTCGCCGCCGGCGCTGCGTTCAAACTGCATGAACACCAGGTTCCATATTTCCAGGTAGCGGTCGCAGTCGCAGCCGGGCGCGCAGTCGGGCCGCCCGCAGCCGATATGGGGGCCCTGGTCGATGAGTATTTCGCTGCAGGGACCGCAGGGGCCGGTGTCGCCCATGGCCCAGAAGTTGTCTTTCTCGCCCAGCCGATAGATGCGGTTTTTCGGCAGGCCCGCGACTTTGCCCCACAGGTCGAAGGCTTCGTCGTCATCCTGAAAGACGGTGGCGTAGAGGCGGTCGGCCGGCAAGAGGTAGCTCTTGGTCAAAAGTTCCCAGGCGAAGGCGATGGCCTGCTCTTTGAAATAGTCGCCAAAGGAAAAGTTGCCGAGCATTTCAAAAAAAGTATGGTGGCGGGCCGTGTAGCCGACATTTTCAAGGTCGTTGTGCTTGCCGCCGGCTCGAACGCATTTCTGGGCCGTGGTGGCGCGGTTATAATCGCGTTTTTCCTCGCCGGTGAAGATGCGTTTGAACTGCACCATGCCCGCGTTGGTGAAAAGAAGCGTGGGGTCGTCCTGGGGGGCCAGGGAGCTGGAGGCCACTTTACGGTGCCCCTGGCCGCTGAAAAAATCAAGAAATTTGTTTCTGACGTCGCTGGCTTTCATAGCTCCCTCGTTTTTGACGCGGATCCGGCGAAAAAACCTGACCCGGCGCGTGTCTATTGGTCGGCTCCGACTTCTTCCTCCGCCTCTTTGACTGGTGATTCGGCGTCGTGTCGCTCAATGACCTCGGCCATTTTTTCCGTCAAAAGCCCGTAAGCCCCGCGCAGCCGCGCTTCGATCTCCGCGGCCACATCTTTGTTTTCTTGGAGAAAACGGCGGGTGTTTTCCTTGCCCTGCCCGAGCCTTTCGCCGTTATAAGAGTACCACGCGCCGCTTTTGTCGACAATGTCCATGGCCACGCCCAGTTCTATCAACTCGCCTTCCTTGGAGATGCCGCGGCCGAAGATGACTTCTATTTCCACTTCCTTGAAAGGCGGGGCCAGTTTGTTTTTCACGACCTTGGCCCGCACCAGGTTGCCTACCCGGTTTTCGCCGTCGTTGATTTTGCCTTTGTAGCGCAGTTCAATGCGCTGGGTGGCGTAAAATTTGAGCGCGTTGCCGCCGGTGGTGACTTCGCCCGTGCCGCCGTAGCCGGTCATGCCTATTTTCTGGCGAACCTGATTGATGAAGACGACAGTGGCCATGGAACGGTGAATGGCCCCGGTGAGTTTTCTCAATGCCTGGCTCATCAGCCGGGCCTGAAGGCCCACATGGGCGTCGCCCATTTCGCCTTCTATTTCAGCGGCCGGCACCAGGGCGGCCACCGAGTCGATGACGACGAGGTCGACCGCGCCGCTGCGCACCAGGATTTCGGCGATGTCCAGGGCCTGCTCGCCGTTGTCGGGCTGGCTGATCAATAGTTCGTCGGTGTTGACGCCCAGGCGGCGGGCGTAGGTTACGTCCATGGCGTGTTCGGCGTCGATATAGGCGGCCAGCCCCGGCTGCCTCTGCCCGTTGACCTGTTTCTGAATTTCCGCGACCACATGCAGGGCCAGGGTGGTTTTGCCGGAACTTTCCGGGCCGTATATTTCGACTATGCGCCCGCGCGGCACGCCCCCGACGCCCAAGGCGGCGTCCAGGGCCAGAGAGCCGGTGGAAATGACCGCCACGGCCTCTTGTTCCTGCTCGCCCAGTTTCATGATTGAGCCCTTGCCGAAGTCTTTTTCGATCTGAGCCAGGGCGGTGGACAGGGCTTTTTCGCGGGCATCCTGCGGACTTAGGCTTTTATCCTTTTTTTTTTGTTCCTTGTCGGCCTTGCTCATGACTGTTTCGCCTTGCCTTTTTGTGAATTATTATGGGCGGCGGCCCTGAATTTGAAATTTGCGATTCGCGGTTCTAAACAGATATATCATCGCCTCCCTGTCTTGGCAAGTTTTTAATTAGCCGTCGGCGATTTAAAAATAGCAGATCGGCCTCGACAAGCTTACAGGTTAAAATACAAAAATCGCGGCCGGGGTTCAGTCGGATTTTGACAATTTGTCCGTATTGGCCAGAGCCCAGCGCACCTGGCGGCAGATGCCGCGCCAGAGGTTGCATTCCCCGCTGGTCAGGGCGCTGCGGTTGAAAATTTTTTTGATGTTCATCAGCCAGTGCGCGGTATTGTCGGCCGGCAGAAAGCCTATGTGCACCAACGTGGCGGAAAGATCGTCGTACATGTCGTCCAGCTCTTTCCGCGGCGCGGGCCTCACCCGTGGGGCCGCGGGTTCGCCGCCGGCGGCGATCAGCAGCTCATAGCCCATCAGCAGCACCGCCTGGGCCAGGTTCAGCGAACTGGAGGCCGCGTCTTCGGTGGGAATGCGCACCACCTTATGGCAGGAGCGCAGGTCCGCGGTGGATAGCCCCGTGCGTTCGGTCCCGAACACGAGCGCCGTGCGGATGACCGCCCCGTCTTCGCCTTCGGCCAGAAGTTCGGCGGCCAGCTGGCGGGGCGTATGGAAGGGACCGCGCCGGTTGCCGAGCCGGGCGGTGGCGCCGACCGCCATCTCATAAGGGGCCAGGGCTTCGCCGAGGTCGCGCGTGACCAACATGCCTTCCAGGATATGGAGCGCCTGGGCGGTGGCGGCGGCCTCCATCAGATCCCGGTTGAGGCTGCGCGGCCTGACCAGCACCAGCCGCCCTAGCCCCATGTTGGCTATGGCCCTGGCGGCGGCGCCGATATTGTCGGATTTTTGGGGCTCAACCAGCACCACGTCGATGTGGCGGCGGCTTTTCATGGACGGCCGTCGATCCGGCCTGTTGAGGGCAGTTTTCATAATTCCGGCCGCTTTTTCCTGTTGATCCGGCCCTGGGTTCTGGCCAGACCTTCCCGCACCCAGTCCCGGGCCGCGTCCGCGGCTTCGTCCAGGGCCGCATCCACGGCCGGCCATTCTGGCGCCGCAAAGCCGGTCAGCACGTAATCGGCGCTGCCGCGGACGAATATTTCTTTCGGCGGGCGGCCGATGCCGATCTTAAGGCGACAGAACTCGTCCGGCAGCGAAGCTATTATGGACGCAAGGCCGTTGTGGCCGGCCGCGCCTCCACCTAAAGCCAGCTTCAGGCGGCCCGGCTCGATATCCATGTCGTCGTGCATGACCAGAATATGCTCGCCGGGAATTTTATGGAAGGAGGCCAGTTCCCGGACGGCCTCTCCAGAGAGGTTCATAAAGGTCTGCGGCCAGGCCAGGATGACTTTGTCGTTCCCAAGGCGCCCTTTGGAGATACGGCTTTGCCCGAAATGGACGGCCGCCTCGAAGCCTTCTTTGGCGGCCAGGCGCGCCAGGGCCATGAAACCCGCGTTATGGCGGGTGCGCTCGTATTTGGGGCCGGGGTTGCCCAGGCCGACTATCAGGCGCATGGCGCGGCTTTCTTTTTCCAGCGGAGCGATTCCAATGCCGGCAAAAGCCCGCGCGCCCGCAATATGGCGCGGGCGCGCGGGCTCCGAAGTGCGGCTTGGCGCCGGGCTTCGCCTTCGCTAAAGGCTATTTTTTGCCCTTTTTGGCGGCCGGGGCGGCTTTGACCTCAGCGACCTCGCCCTCGGTTTTCAGGCCTTTGGGGGCGACTACGGTGGCGACCGGGAGGTCGGCGGAGAAGGTCAGGGCGTAGCCTTCGCCAAGCGTAACCTGGGAGAAGTGCAGCGACTGGCCCAAGCCCAGGGCGGAGACGTCCACCACTACTTCGGCCGGCGCCTGTCCGGGCAGGGCGGTCACTGAAACTTCCCGGGCGCCCTGCTGCAGCTGGCCGCCTTTTTCCACTCCTGCGGGTTTGCCGCGCAGAATCACGGGCGCTTTGACCGTGACCGGTTTGGCCGGATCAACCTTGTAGAAGTCGGCGTGGACGACTTTGCGGCTTAAGGAATCGACCTGATAGTCTTTCAGGAGAACGGGTTGGGGGTCGTGGCCTTCAATTTCCAGCGTGTAGAGGGAACGGTTGCCCTCGCTGGTCATAAAGGCGGCTTTAAATTCCTTGTAGTCAAGGCGGATGCTCAGGGCCGCGTCAAGACCCGGGCCATAGAAAACGGCCGGCAAAAACCCTTCGGCCCGCAGACGCCCGGCCTGGTTGCCGGATTTGACCTCACGGGTTTTAGCTTTAAGAACAGTTGAGAGACCCACGATAAACCTCCTTGAATTGACCGCCTATCCGGCCCT
>JAISRV010000041.1 GCA_031273445.1 Candidatus Adiutrix sp.
AAGCTGGCGCACCTGGCGGGGTTTGTCTTTCATGACCACCTGCCAGGGGTCGCGGGCCGACGGGAATTCGCGCGGATACTCGCCGGTGACCAGCTTGAACAGAGAAGCCGCCGCGGCCCAGACGTCCACTTCCGGCCCGGCGTATTTGAAGTTCATGGCCTGCTGACGCGGCATGGTGGCCGGAGAGCCGGCCACCGAGCCGGTGCGGGTGTGGCAGGAGCCGCCGTGGCCGTAAAATTTGCCGACGCCGATGTCGGCGATTTTGGGGACGAGGCTGTTTTCGCCGCCCAGAAATATGTTGGCCGGCTTAAGGTCGCGGTGCACCAGGCCCACGGCTTCCGGCGCCTCCGGATCATGAACGCCGACCGTGGCCAGTTTGACGTTGTGCAGATAGCCCAGACCGTCAAGGGCCGGAATGACGATCTTCAGCGCCTCCTCCGGGGTCAGAAAGCCGCCTTCACGAGTGCGGTATTCTTCGCTGGTGCCGCCGGGGCAGTATTCCATCAGGAAGAAATAGGCGCCGCCGTAAAACCCGAAATCATAGATGCGCACCACATTGGGATGCTTCAGGGCCCGGCCTATGGCCGCCTCTCTCAGAAAGCTCTTTCTGGCCCAGTCGTTGTCGGAGACCAAGGGCGGCATGACCTTCAGGGCCAGCCGGGCGCCGCTGTTTTTGCGCACCGCCAGAAAGACGGCGCTGGTGGCGCCGCGCCCCAGGAGGCGGGCTATGCGCAGGCCTTTCAGGGAGTCCAGGGCCTTGATGCGCCTCGACAGCCCGGCCTGCAGCAGCTTCAGGGCGGAAACCGGATTACTGCGGCATTTTTTGCAAAGCGAGTCCGGATATTTGGATATTTCTCGGGGCTGCAGCATCATGCCGCAGCCGGGGCAGCGCTGACTGGCCTGCTGCCCCGCCGCGCTTGAGGCTTCAACATCCGCTTCATCCAATATCGAAACGCGAAAGACCAGTTCCCCAAGGTTGAGTATGTCGCCGTCGGCCAAGGCCGCCCCCGGCCCGTAGACCGGAACGCCGCTTTCATGCCTGGGGTCGTCGTCGCGCTCTCCCGTCAGATGGCCGTTGACCCAGGTGCCGTTAAGGCTGCCCAGGTCTCTGATGACGGCCTGTTCCCCGCCCAGTTCGATGACCGCGTGATAGGCCGACAGGCTTTGGATGTTTTTTTCCTCGGGCGGGGGAATAACGTCCGCTTTTTCATCCCGGCCGATGAGAACGGTTCTGGGGCATTCGAATTCCCAGCGGCCCGCGCCTCCGGAGTCGGCGGTCAGAATGAGTTTAAGCGAGGCCATAAAAATACCGGTTTCCAGATAAATGACGCCTGAAGCGAAACGTTGGTTGAATATGATCCCATTCTAAATATCGGCACAATCGAAGCGCGACTCAAGCCATAATTGCCGGCGCTTCGCTGAAAGAGGCCCCGCGGCCGTCAAATCAGGCCTGCCGACAGGACCAGGTTGTCGCGGTGGACGACCTCGTCGGAATGGCAATAGCCTAGGGCGGCGCTGATGTTTCCGCTGGGCCGGCCCATGATTTTTTCCACCTCGGCGGCGTTGTAGTTCACCAGCCCCACGGCCAGAAGGCCGCCGCTCTCATCCAGAACCTTCACCGCGTCGCCGGCGGCGAAGGCGCCTTCAGTCTTGGTTATGCCGCCCGGCAAAAGGCTTTTCCCCCTTTTCGTCAGGGCGGCGGCGCAGCCCGCGTCCACCGTCAGGCGGCCTTTGGGGCGGCTGGCGAAGGCCAGCCAGCTTTTTTTGCCGGCCATGGCCCTGGCGGCCGGCGGCTTGAAAAAAGTGCCGATATCCTGGCCTTCGATTATTTTTTTCAGCGCGTCCCGCCGGGCGCCGTTGGCGATGACGCTGGCCGTCCCCAGTTCGGCCAGTCGTTTGGCCGCCCGCACTTTGGTGTACATCCCGCCGACGCCTAAAGGCCCGCCGCCGCCGGCCAGGGAGAGAATGCGCGGGGTGATGGCCTCGACCTGGCTGATCAGGGCCGCGTCCGGGCGGGCGCGCGGATCGGCCTCATAAAGCCCGTCGATATCGGTCAGGTTGATGAAAAGATCGGCCTCGACCAGCCCCGCCACCAGGGCGCCCAGGGTGTCGTTGTCCCCGACTTTCAGTTCCTCCACGGCCACAGTGTCGTTTTCGTTGATTACCGGAACCACATCATGCTCAAAAAGAGTCAGAAGCGTGTTTTTCGCGTTTAAAAAGCGCGCCCGGTCGGCCAAGTCATCGGCGCTGAGGAGAATCTGGGCGGCGGTCAGGCCTTCGGCGGCCAAGGCTTTGGCCCAGGCGGCCATGAGCGACACCTGCCCCACGGCGGCGCAGGCCTGCTTCATTCTAAGGCTTTTCGGCCTTTCTGTCAGTCCCAGCTTTTTAAAGCCGGAGCCGATAGCGCCGGAGGAGACCAGAACCACTTCGCGGAGGCGGCGCAAATCGGCTATCTGCCGGGCCAGCGCCTTGATTCTGCCCTGGGACAGGCCTTCATTTTCAAACAAAATGTTGGTGCCCGCCTTGATGACGACGCGTTGGCTTTTGTGCAGCAGTTGTCTTGAGTCCAGCATGGCTTACGGTCCTGGCCGTTAAATATGGCCATTCGGCTCTATTTCCCGGGAAAGGAGCTCAGCGCTCCATCTCTTTCAGCGCGGCCAGCGAGCGGCGGAGGGTTCCGCTTCTGACCTCCATCTCTTTCAGGCGGGCGCGCGTCTCTTCGACGATCTCTTCCGGCGCCTTTTTGAGGTAATCTTCGTTGGCCAGTTTGGCGGCGGCGGCCTGGGCGTCTTTGGTCAGGGTCTCCAGTTCCCTGGTCAGGCGCCGGGACTCTTCCGCCAGATCGATAAGGCCGGCCAGAGGCGTCCAGACTTCGCCCCAGGGGAAAGCCGCCAGGGCCGCTTCGCGCGGCTTCTCCAGCCCCTCAGGCGCGGCTTCCAGGCTCCCGGCGCCGGCCAGCTTCAGAAGCATGGGCGCATATTCCTTCAGCACGGCGCGAAGACCGGGGTCGGAGATTTTGACCAAGGGGGCCAGTTTCGCGGCCGGGGGCACGCCGAAGTCGGCCCGCGCCTGGCGGACGGCTTTGGTCACGTCCATCAGAAAACCGATGTCGTTTTCCGCCGCCAGGTCGACGAAGGTTTCGCCGTCGCCGCCGGGGAAGGGGGCTTTCATGATCGTGCCGCCGGCGCCCGGCAGTTTGGACCACAATTCTTCGGTGACGAAAGGCATGACCGGGTGCAAAAGGCGCAGAATCGCCGACAGGGCGTGAAGCAGGCTGCGCCGCGTCCGTTCGCGCGCCTCTTCGTCTTCGCCGTAGAGGGCCGGTTTGATCAGCTCCAGATACCAGTCGCAGAATTCATCCCAGACGAAGTGATAAATCGCGTCGGCCGCCCGGTCGAAATGGAAGCCGTCCAGGCAGCCGCGCATCAGTTCGGCGGTTCGGCTCAGGCGGCTGAGCAGCCAGCGGTCCGGCAGCGTTTCCGGACGCGGCCTCTCCCCGGCCGAAGCTTCGCCCGCGTTGGTCAGCGCCAGCTTGGCCGCGTTCCAGAGTTTGTTGACGAATTTGCCGTAGCCGGCGATGCGGTCGTCGCTCAGTTTGACGTCCCGGCCCTGGCCGGAGAGGGCGCAGAGGGTGAAACGGAAGGCGTCGGCGCCGTATTTGTCGATCACGGTCAGGGGGTCGATGACGTTGCCTTTGGACTTGCTCATCTTCTGCCCGCCGGCGTCGCGCACCAGGGCGTGGATCACCACGGTCCTGAAGGGCGTTTCGTCCATGAAGTGCAGACCCATCATCATCATTCTGGCCACCCAGAAAAAGATGATGTCGAAGCCCGTCACCAGAACGGAGGTGGGATAATAGCGGGCCAGGTCCGCCGTTTTTTCCGGCCAGCCGAAGATGGAAAAAGGCCACAGCGCCGAAGAGAACCAGGTGTCGAGCACGTCCGGGTCGCGCTCCAGCGCGCCGGCGCAGTCGGGGCAGCTTCGGGCCTCTTCGCGCGAGACCACGGTTCGGCCGCAGTTCGGGCAATGCCAGGCCGGAATCTGGTGGCCCCACCACAGCTGGCGGCTGATGCACCAGTCGCGGATGTTGTCCAGCCACTCGAAATATGTTTTTTCCCAGTTTTTGGGCACAAAAACAGTGCGGCCGTCGCGCACGGCCCGGGCCGCCCGGTCGGCCAGGGCGCCCGTCCTGACGAACCACTGTTTGGACAGGTTGGGCTCCACCACGGTTTTGCAGCGGTAGCAGACGCCCACCGCGTGGGCCAGGGCTTCGGTTTTTTCCAGAAGGTTTTTTTCTTCCAGTTCCGTCAAAATGTTTTTGCGGGCTTCGAAGCGGTCCTGACCGTTGTAGGCGCCGGCTTCCGCGTTAAGGCGGCCGTCGTCGCCGATGCATTTTATGGTCGGCAGCTTGTGGGCCAGGCCCAGCCGAAAGTCGTTGGGGTCATGGGCCGGGGTTATTTTCAGAGCCCCGGCGCCGAATTCCGCGTCCACATACGCGTCGCCGATGACGGGAACCGTCCGGCCGGTCAGAGGCACATGAACCCTATGGCCGATCAGATGTCTGAAGCGGCCGTCCTCTGGGTTTACGGCCACGGCCGTGTCGCCGAAGATGGTCTCCGGCCTGGTGGTGGCCACGGTCAGGCTTTCGTCGGAGTCTTCCAGGGGATAGCGCACATAATAGAGACGGCCCTTCTGCTCTTCATGTTCCACCTCCAGGTCGGCCAGGGCGGTCAGGCAACGGGGGCACCAGTTTATGATGTAATAATCCTGATAAATCAGCCCCTGTTCGTAAAGGGCGACGAAAACTTCCCGCACGGCTTTCGACAGCCCTTCATCCATGGTGAAGCGTTCGCGGCTCCAGTCGCAGGAGGCGCCCAGACGGCGCAGTTGGCGGACGATGTTGCCGCCGTATTCCTTTTTCCATTGCCAGACGCGGTCGATGAATTTTTCGCGGCCCAGGTCCTGGCGCTTGAGGCCCTCGGCCGCCAGGGCCTTTTCCACCACGTTCTGGGTGGCGATGCCCGCGTGATCGGTGCCGGGCGCCCAGAGGGCGTTGTCGCCGAGCATGCGGTGATAGCGGATCAGAATGTCCTGAAGGGTGTTGTCCAGGGCGTGGCCCATATGCAGGTTGCCCGTGACGTTGGGCGGCGGGATGACGATGGCGAACGGCCGGCCGGGCGCCTGGGGGTCGGCGGTGAAAAAGCCGCTTTTTTCCCACCAGTCATAGATGCGGGCTTCGGCGTTTTTATGGTCGAAATTTTTGTCTAAAATTGTTTTCTCTAAAGGCATGCCAAAAATTTCCCTCCCTGACAAAATAACGGTGAACATTTAGGTCAACGATATATTATTACTCAAAATCATTAAAAAAACAAGCGACAGGCTAAGCAGACCAGGGCAAGAGCATTTTAAATATCTTGAAAATGGCGCAATAAATGCACGGCATAATCTGGATTCATGGCCGCCATGCGTCTTTTTCTGCGAACGCCTGCTTTTTTACTGGGATCCTTTTTGATTCTTTTACACTTGTTCGGGCGCCTGTGGGCGCCTCTCCCCTCATTGGTGTAATTTCCGGGGAATCAGGCGGCATGGAAACTTAAAGGATGTTTATATTTCATCTTTACAACATAAATAATAAACTTGACATATAGTTATATATTTGCTAAAAAGAGATCTAAAAGAGACCGAGTTGCCGCCATCGAGCCGTTCCGCGTCATACGCCTTTGAAACTTGTGCAGCCCGCGACTTTTTACGACCCTATAGCCGCCGCCCTCTGACGAGGGATAAATTCCGGCGGGGACGGCGCGGCGTTTCGGGCCGGGAATTTTTCGCCAGACCCTGGAATATAAAATTTAAGGAGCTGATATGACGTTTTGGAACCCGGTCGCCAGCCTGCTAATTTGCCTTATAGTTTATTCGGCGGGAGAAATTCTTTCCAAAAAAACCCGCGGGGCGGCGCCGTCGCTGCTGTTCGCCTGCTTCATCTTTTTATTGGGCTTCTGGGGAGGCCTTTTCCCGCCTGATCTGACCACGCGGCCAGGACTGACAGACCTTATGGCCAAATTCGGCATAGCCTTGATCATCACCAACCTTGGCACAATGATCAGCCTGGAAGACCTCTGCCAGGAATGGAAGACGCTGGTCATCGCCCTGGTCGCCGTCGTCGGCATTCTCCTGATGTGTTTCACCGCTGGATATTTTATGTTCGGCCGGGAATACGCCCTGATCGCCGCCGCGCCGATCGCCGGTTCCACCGTGGCCGGCATCCTGTCCATCAACACGGCCGAGGCGGCCGGCCGGGCCGATCTGGCCGCTTTCGTGGTGCTGATTCTGGCCGTTCAGAAATTTTTCGGCATTCCCATTTCCACTTTCTGTATTCGCCGCGAACTTAAGAAAAAAATGGAACGCGGCGATTTCAGCCGCGACGAGGCGGCCAGGGCCGCATTTAAGCTGCCCAGTTGGCGTTTTATTCCTGAAACGCCGAAATCTTGGCGCTCCAACAACGTGTATCTCACCAAGCTGGCCTTGGTCGCGGCCCTAGCCAACCTGGCCGGCCTGGCCACTCTTCTGCCCGGCGACGGCCCGCCCAACTATATTCTGAACCCCAACATATCCTGCCTGTTGTTCGGCCTGGTCTTCGCCCGCATAGGCTTTCTGGA
>JAISRV010000051.1 GCA_031273445.1 Candidatus Adiutrix sp.
TCTGGCCGGCAGCTGGCTGGTCATCCCCGCGCCGCCGCAGGCGACGGATTTCGCCGTCTCGCCCATGCTGCTGGACCGGGACGGGCGGATTTTTCACGCCCGCCTTTCGGCCGACGGCGAGTGGCTCCTGCCCGTGCCCCTGACGGAAATGGGCCGCTGGCTGCCGCTGGCGGCGGTGGCCATTGAAGACAAACGTTTCTGGAGCCACCCGGGGGTGGACCCCCTGGCCCTGGGCCGGGCCCTGGCCCAGAATATCATGAATGGCCGGGTGGTCTCGGGCGCTTCCACCATCACGGTGCAGACGGCGCGGCTGGCCAGGCCGCGTAAACGGAACCTGGTCAGCAAATATGTGGAATTCATCGAGGCGCTGAAGCTGGAGCGCCGCCTGACCAAAGACGAAATTTTGGAGATTTATCTGAACCGGGCCCCTTTCGGCGGCAACCTGCGCGGCGCCGAGGCGGCGGCCCGGTTTTATTTCGACAAGAAAGCCCGCGACCTCTCCCTGGGCGAGAGCGCGCTCCTGGTGGCCCTTTTGCGCGGGCCCGCGCTTTACCGGCCGGACCGCAACCCGGCCTTGGCCGCCGCGCGCCGCGACCTGGTGCTGAACCTTCTGGAGGCCAAAGGCGTGATCAGCGCGGCGGAGGCGCTCAGAGCCAAGGCCGAGCCGGTGGAAGCGCGGCGGGGCCGTATGCCGCGCCAGGCCTGGCATCTGGCGGAAGCGATTTTTAACGAGACCGGCGCGACCGGTCCGGACGTTCCGGACGCGCCGGAGGAAAAATGGCGCTGGGGCCGGCCCGGGCGGGCCTACGGGCTGCCGACCTCGCTGGATCCGCAAATGCAGGCGGCGCTGGAAAATCGCCTGGCCCGGGCCCTGGCCAATTTCCCCGACCGCGTCACCGGGGCCGGCGCGGTCATGGCCCACGAAACCGGCGAAATTCTGGCCTATGTCGGCAACGCCCGCTGGACCGGAACGTCCGACGCGTCCGACGCGGCCGGCGCGGCCGACGGCCGCTGGGTCGACTGCGCCCGGGCCGCCCGCTCGCCCGGCTCGACCCTCAAGCCCTTCATCTATTTGGCCGCCTTCGCCAATAACGGCCTGACGCCGGCCTCCCTTTTGGCCGATACGCCCCTGGAGCTGGGCGGGCAGGCCCCGCGCAATTTCGACAAGCGCTATCGCGGCCCCGTCAGCGCGGCCCTGGCCCTGGGCGATTCGCTCAACGCCCCGGCGGTGCGGGTGCTGAGGCTGGCGGGAGAGGCGGCGGCCGTGGATATCCTCCGGCGCTCCGGCTTCAAATACCTCAGGCCCGACGGCCGCTACGGCGATTCGCTGATCCTGGGCGGCTGTGAAGCTAATTTATTGCAGATGCTCGAAGCTTACGGCGCCCTGGCCCGCCTGGGGACCTCGCGGCCGCCCGACTGGCGGCCCGGCGGCGGCCGGGCCGCGGCCCGGCGGGTTTTTTCCGAGGGCGCGGCCTGGCTGACCAATGAAAGCCTGAAAGACGACAGCCGCCTGCCGCCGGGGCTGCGCTTCAGCCGGCCGGACGACGCTTCCCCCGCCCTGGCCTTCAAGACCGGCACTTCCCACGGCCTGCGCGACGCCTGGCTGGCGGCCTTCACCCCGGACCATACCCTGGTTTTATGGCTGGGCGACCCGCGCGGCGCCGCCCACCCGGGCCTGACGGCCCTGAGCGCCCTGGGGCCCGTGGCCGCGCCCCTGGCCGACGACCTCCGCCGGATAAGCGAAGCCAACGGCCGGGCCACGGGGCGCTGGCCGGACCGGCCCGCGTCGGTGGAAAGCTATCGGGCCTGCGCGGTTTCAGGCCAGCCCCTCGGCCCCTATTGCCCGGCCGAGCGCCAGGCCTTTCGCCTTAAGGCCGGGGCCAAAACTCATCCCTGCCGCATCCACGCGCTCAAACGCGGCCGGCTGGTTTCGCTGTGGCCGCCGGAACTGGCCGGCTGGATGGAGGGCGGGCCAGGCGCGGCCGGAACGCCCGGAACGTCCGGCGCGGCCGCCGCGTCCGGAACGTCCGGCGCCCGGAGCGGCCCGGTCATCACTTCGCCCCTGACCGGGGGCCTGATTCTCCTCGATGAGCCCCGGGGCAGCCTCCCGCTGCGCTGCGAAGGGGCCGAGGGCCTGGTGCACTGGTTCGTCGACGAGGTCCACCAGGCCAGCGTCCCGGCCGACCTGACCCCGACCCTGGCCCTCAGCCCCGGCCAGCACCGGGTGAGCCTGGTCGACGCCCGCGGCCGCACGGCCGGCCTCGATTTTTCGGTCAAACTGCGGCGGGATATGGATCGCGACCGCGACCTGCCCCTTTTGGCCTTTCAATGATTTTTCAGTTGGTCGATATAGGTTTTATTTCAGTCAAAATCAGTGGAGTCTGAAATGGAAAAGACAAAAAAGTTTATGCCCCTCTGGCTGGTCCTCGGCCTCTGCCTGACCCTGGCTTTCATCGCCGGGCTGGCCGACCTGATCGGTTCGGAAAAAACGGCCGCCGGAACCTCCGGCGCGGCCGGAACGTCCGGCGCGGCCGCCAAACAAGCGGCCGCCGCGCCGACCCTCAAGCCGGCGCCGGGGGAAAGCGGCCCGCCGGCCCAGCTCAAGCCCTTCGCCGCCTTGGTCAACCTGCGGCGGAAAGACAGTCAGTCGGGTTTGGAAGTCTCTTTCAACCAGCCGGCGGTCGGCGACGAACTTGTCTATCGCGAACTGGCGGAAGACGAGCTGCCTTTCGTCATAAAGGCGCCCGGCCCCCTTTTCGGCCGCGCCGTCTGGCTCAGCCCCCGGAATCTCCTGGTGGAGCTGGCCCCGCCCTGGAAAGAGCTGGAAAGGCTGCTGGAAGAGGGTTTGGCGGATTTCAACTGGCAAGACGATTTCAGGAGCGCGGCCGGGGCGGCCCTGACCACGGTCATGTTGCCGCCTGAAAAGGAGAAGGCGGAGGCCATCAGACCGCTGGCCCTGAGCGCCCCGACGACCGCCGGGGGCCGCCCGGTCGGAGTCCGGCTGAGCCTGTCGCCCTTCAAGACCCGCGCCACAATCGCCCGCGAGGGCGACGACCTGTC
>JAISRV010000055.1 GCA_031273445.1 Candidatus Adiutrix sp.
CCCTGGTCTTCAAAACCAGTGCTGGTGGTTAATAGCCGCCTAGGTGGGTTCGATTCCCACATATTCCCGCCACTTTTATGGCCGGGCCGTTTTCATAGCCGGGCCATTTTTGTTGAGCCCCGGCGCCAGTTCGGAATTGAGCGCGCAGGCGGGCCGGTGGAGACCTCATGAAGCCTTCAAAATATGCCGTCATCGGCACCGCGGGTCATGTGGACCATGGGAAAACCGCGCTGATCAAAGCCCTCACCGGCATCGACACCGACCGGCTGGCCGAGGAAAAGAAGCGCGGCATCACCATTGAAACCGGCTTCGCCCACATGGACCTGCCGGGCGGCCTGCGGGCCGGGGTGGTGGACGTGCCGGGCCATGAGCGGTTCGTCAAAAATATGCTGGCCGGGGCCGCGGGCATCGATCTGGCCCTCCTGGTGGTGGCCGCCGACGACGGCGTCATGCCCCAGACCAGGGAACATCTGGATATTCTGCGTCTTTTGGGCCTTCAACGCGGCCTGGTGGCGCTGACCAAATGCGATCTGGCCGACCGGGACTGGATCGAGCTGGTGAAGGACGACCTCAGCCGCCTGACCAAAGACACCTTTCTGGCCGAAGCCCCGATCATGGAAGTCAGCGCCCTGACCGGCCTGGGCCTGGAAGAGCTTAAAGGCGAATTGGCCCGTCTCATCAACGAGCTGAAGCCCCGGGAAGTCTCCGCCCAGTTCCGTCTGCCCTTCGACCGGGTCTTCACCATGACCGGCTTCGGCACTGTGGCGACCGGCACCCTTATGGAAGGCGCCCTTAAGGTCGGAGAAACGGCCGTCATTTATCCCGAGGAAATCCCGGCCAAGATACGGGGCCTCCAAGTCCATTCCGCAGCGGTGGAAACGGCCTGGCCCGGCCAGCGGGCGGCGGCGAATCTGAACGTGAAACGGGAAAAACTGGTCCGGGGCGACATACTGGCCACGGCCGGCAGTCTGCGCCCCTCGCATATGCTGGATGTTCGCCTGGAAGTGCTGGCCAATTCGCCCTTCAAAGTAAAAAACGGCAGTTGGACGCATCTTTACCTCGGCCCGCGCGAACTTCTGGCCAAAGTGGTCTTGATGGAAGCGGACGAACTGGACGAGGGAGGGTCGTCCTTTGCCCAGTTACGACTGATGGAGCCGGTCGCGGCCAAAGTGGGCGACCGTTTCGTCATCCGCTTTTATTCGCCCATGATCACCATCGGCGGCGGACAGGTGCTGGACGCGGCGCCCCTGAGGCATCGCCGTTATAAGCCTAAGATCATTAAAGAATTTGAAACCAAAGAAGTCGGCTCGCCCCTGGAGCGGCTGGAACTGGCCATTATGGAGAGGCCGGAAAATTTTCCGGCGCTGGCCGACCTGGTGATCCGGGCCGGGCTCGACCCGGTGCGGGTGCGCAACGATTGCCATGTTCTGGCCCAGAAAGGCCGGATCATTCCCCTGACCCGGGATATCTTTATCCATAAGCGGGAAATGGATCGGCTCAAAGACAAGCTGAACTCCCTGCTGGCCGATTGGCACAAAAAAAATCCCTACAGCCCGGGCATGTCTCTGGAAGAAATACGGGGCCGGGCGGCGCCGGGGGCCGGACAGGCGGCGGCTGATTCGCTTTTGAATATTTTGGAGGAACAAAAATTCGTCGTCCGTGAATTGGGCCATATCCGCCTGAGCGGCTTCAAACCTCAGGTCAATGAAGCGGAAAACGAGCTGATAGACAAACTGAGGGGGCTTTATCTCGCCTACGGCCTCACCCCCCTGGTCACCAGCGCGGTTGACCCCGCCCTCAGCCCGGACGGGGAGCGCCGCCGCCAGGCCGCCTTTGCCGCTTTGATCCGGCGGGGCGAACTGGTCAGGCTGGACGACTCCTATTGCCTTCACAAAATCTATTACGACCAGGCCTGGCAAAAATTCAAAGACATGGCCGCCGACCAGGCCGCCGTGGTTGTGGGGCAATTCCGGGATGAACTGGGAACTTCCCGCAAGGTGGCCGTCGCCTTGCTGGAATATTTCGACAAAATGGGTCTGACCAAACCGGCCGGCGAAGGGCGCGCCCTCCGCGGAAGCCGAATGCGCCGGCCCGGCGAAAATATTCATAACAATTATGCTTGCTTTGTTCCCAATTTGGCGTATAATATTTCCAGGGTTTTAAAGCGCCCGGTGTGGTTAGTTCCTTATAACCGTACAGTCCGCCAGCGAGCCGGCCTTTTCCGGCTAAGACCCCGGATTCGTAAAAATCTCGGCCCAACTGCGGTTGAAGGTCATGTGAGAGAGCGACGAAGACGTCGCCACCGAAGGGGCAAGGCCGCGCCTGTTTTTAAACCTGTTGATCGCTTAATTTCAACAGTTTTAATTAATAAGGCGCCGCTGAAACTCTCAGGTTCCAGGAGCATGGCTGGACGCACTCTGGAGAAAGCCCTTCGGCCCCCTCGACAGAGCACAAAACCCCCGTTAAGGAGTGTTGCGTGTCTGTCGTTCTTTTTTCCAATAATCCCCAAATGAAACAGATAAGCCCTCCCAGCCGGGCCTGACGGCCTTTCGGGCCGACAAGTCCGCAGGTTCTGCGGGCCGGAGCAAGGGAAAGGGAATATTTTTGTTTTCTCTTCACGGAGGCCGCCCTGCCGGCGCTTGCGGCGGCGCGTGATCTGATCCAGGCCGGCTGGGCGCTTACCCACCATCCTCTCTACGGCAATTTCCGCCCCCATCAGCAACCATATCGATCCCTGCTGCTTAAATCCAATCCTTCCGCCGTCAGCCAAAACGACGGGATAGAGCGAATAAGCCCCGATGAGCCGTCTCTCAAAATGATTGAAGAGGCGATTGGGGTTTATAGCGCCGCGCCGGCCTTCAGCCCCGCTCAGGCCCACGACCTGATCAGGGAGGCCTGCGCCATTATGGATATGGAACTGATGCGGCTGCCGCTGGAGCAGGCCGGCTGGCCCGGCGGGGGGCCGGCCCCGGCTCCTTACCCGGCCAGAATCAAAAATGAAAAGAGGTCCCGGGCTTTTTGCGGCCCCGGCGTCTTTGAAAACCCCAAGGAGGTAAAACCTTGAAGCTAGAACTGCATAAAATCACCGTCAGTCGACTGCGTTTCGGCGATACGACCCACATGGAAGGGGGCGCGCTCACCGTCAACGCGGAAGAGCTCAAAGCGCTCCTGTTGGAAGACGAGGCCCTGGCCGGAGTGGAATTCGAACTGGCCCATCCCGGCGACAGCCTCCGCATCATGCCGGTGAAAGACGCCATTGAGCCCCGCTGTAAAATCAGCGGCCCGGGCGAAGTTTTTCCCGGCTTTATCGGCCCGGCGGAAACCGTGGGCGAAGGGGCCACCCTGGCCCTGACGGGCATGGCCGTCCTGACCACCGGCCGTCTGGTGGCCCCTCAGGAAGGCATCGTCGATATGAGCGGCCCGGGCGCGGACTACACGCC
>JAISRV010000069.1 GCA_031273445.1 Candidatus Adiutrix sp.
AACAGTCTCTGTTCGTCTTTCGCCAAGCTATATTGAAAAGTACAAGACATTAGGCAAGGGATACACCGGCATCATGGCTGATGTCTTGACTTATGTCGCGGATCACCCGGAAATTTTGACTCAATTCACCGGCACGGAAGCTTCGAGGGCAGCGGACCAATCGCATCGCCTGGCAAAGAACGCGGCTGATTAACCGTCATACGGCGGGATATTGTCGTCAATCAAAGTCTGGATAATCTCTTTGACTGTTCTTTTCGTTTTATTGAGTAAATCCTGGAACTTTGTTGATTTTAGGCTGAAGGGCGCCGCCGACATGCCCGTAAACTGAGCCCGGACGGCCAGAGCCTCTACATCAGCGAAGCCTCCCAGGGGCTTTTGCTGGAGCTGCCCCTGGAGTAAGCGGGGCGTCGCCAACCAAGAGGGCGGCCACACAGGGCCGCCCCTACGGAGAGGCTTTGCGTCCGTTGCCGGGTTCATCGCCACGCGGAACAGGCCGGGGGGGACATTTTACTTGCTCCCTACACGACCAGGACGGCAGCGATCTCGATCTGTCCGTTGGCCCGTCAAGCTCAAGGGAACAATCGTCCTGAAAATATCGTCTTCTATAAGCTCAGGTTCGCCGCCGGAGTAGATTTTCGTGTAGTCGATGGGGCGGCTGCGCCGCGAAAATGGTCAGCCGCAATTCGGCCTCGTCGATCAGCCGGTATTCCGGGAATTTTCCCGACAGTTCCCGGCTTTCGGAAAAGATGATGGGAACGCCTTCCCCCCGCTTGTCCATGATGAAATGGCGCCGGCTTCCGGGCGCCTCCACATTCATGGGGCAGCGCGCCAAAAGCGAACTGATCAGCTCGTTTCTCGTCGCCTGGCGTTCGGAGAGGCTTTCGACGGTCATGGTGTTGGGCAGGGAACCCGGCGAAAAAAGCTCCAGCCGGTCGCTAAACAGGCGCAGGCGTATTTTTGAGCCGTAAATGGAATAGTCGCGATGGGCCGCGGCATTGACCACCGCCTCGAAAACGGCGTTCAGGGAAAATTGCGGGGTCTCGATGCGCTGGGGGGCCTTGATCGCGAAAACGCGCATGTTGCGTTCGACGAATTTACAGGCCTCGCGGATTTGCGCGTCAAGCGGGCCGACAATATCCTTGGCGTCCAGCTGATAGGCCGCGCCGCGCTCTTCGCCCCGGTAACAGACGGCCTGAATAAAGGCGCTCGACAGAAAGGCCTCGGGAGCATCGGAGGCCAGCAAAAGGCCTCCGACCGTGGCCCGGACCCGGCCTTCCGAATCCCGGGCGGTCAGCTTCATCTTATCAAGAAAACTCCGGTCGTCGCTGGATGAAAGAGAGGTCCTGAAACGGCGCCACAGCTGCGGATTGAGGTCCCTGGCGGAGGTGTTGGGGACGGTTTGCTCGTCGAAACGAATCAAGCCCGCCTGACTGCGCTGCTGGAACAGGCGGGCCAGGACATCCGGCTTCATTTCCCGTTTGGAGCTGCCGATGCGGCGGAAATAGCCGTTGGGGCTTTTATGAACGAAAAGACTTCGCGGCACGTCGATGCGCAGGATGTTTCTTTCCTGCCCCCGCTCATTCGGCAGCGCCATTTTACGGATGAGGCAATCCAGCGGCGGAACGACCAGGTCGTTGCAGATGGAGCGAATCCAGCCCTCGACCGCGTCCAGTTTTTCCGCGGGCAGGCCGTCGACGGCTTTGGTCTTGTCATTGACGCCGAGCACAATGACGCCGGAGGCCGTATTGGCCATGGCGGCCAGCTCATCGGCCATGCCGTCCCGGTGCGGCCCCGTGATTTTGCCGCCGTCGAACTCGATCGACTTGAGTTCGAGCACGGAATCCTCGCCCAGGGCGATTTGTTTAAGAAGATCGGACGGATTTTCATACATGCTTCACGTCTCAAAGCCCGGCGGCGGTCAGGGGCGTCATCTGGCCTACAGAAGCCTGTCGGCGGTCAGGGTCGTCATCTGGCCGATAAAGGGCTCGCCCGTCGGCCACTGGTCCGCGTCGAGGGCTTGCGGCCGGCTGAAGCCCGCGCGGGCGAAAAGCCGCTCATAGTCTTTCAGGGAGTAGCCCGTCAGGGCGGAGCAAAATTCCCGCACTTCGGCCCGGCCGGGTTCGAGGATGAAATAGCGCGTGACGGCCACGGCCTCGGCTTCGTCCCAGAAATTTTCCTGAAGGCAGAGGTGGGGCCGGGCCGACAGGATGCCGGCCTCCGCTTCGCAGCTCCACCACGAGGCCGGCGCCAGGCCCGCCTCCTTGACGGCGCTGAAGGTGTGGCCTTCCAGAATGAAGAGGCCGCCGGGCCTGAGCCTTTGCGCGGCCGCGGCCAGGAGGGCCGCCGCCTCCTCACGGGTGAAGCAGTTGAACTCGCCGAAGACGAACATCACGCAGTCATATTGCTCATCGTCCCGATAGAGGCGGATGTCGCTCAGCACATAGCGGGCCGGCAGGCCTTCGGCTTCGGCCCGGCTTCGGGCATAGGCGATGGAGGCCGGGGAAAAGTCGACGCCCAGGCAGCGATGGCCCCGCTCCGCCAGAAGGTGGGTGTATAAACCCGGCCCGCAGGCCAGGTCCAGAATACGGCTGGAGCCGGGGCCCAGGCGGGCGGCGATCCAATCCGTCTGCCGGGCGATGAGGTCGGCGCGCCGGCTGGCCCAGTCATGGTCCTGCGACAGGTGGTTGGCCAGCATCCTGCGGCTGAATTCAGGGTCGTCCCAGGGAAGGTCCGCCCAGGGCCGGGCCGGGCTGACGCGTCTGATGATGTCCATGATGTTCATAGCGGGGCGCCTTGCTGAAAAAAATGATGTTCGATCATAGCATATGAGCCGAATTTATGGTATCCTAATTAATACTATCCAAACCGGTCCCGGCCGGGCAAGTTTACATTAAAAAGCAGGTCGCCCCCGGAGAGGGGCGACGGAGGACGCGACTGGTTGAAAGGGCTGGAGAGCCCCTGGCCGGGCAAAAATCGCATTTTTGCCCGGCTACGACCAGGCCCCGCCAGGGCTCCAAACCAAAATTTGAAATAGCCCCGGCTACACGACATTAAAAGGAGCTTTTACCCATGAAAAGGCTTGTTTTCGCTTTTATGGCCGCCTGGGCGCTGGCCGCTTCCGCGGCCGCGGCCGACGACCGCGTCTATAAAGTGGCGGTGGACCCCGACTACCCTCCTTTTTCCTATACGGATGAAAAAACCGGCCAGCTGAGCGGCTTCGACGTGGACATCGCCAGAGCCGTCTGCGCCAAACTGGCGCTCAATTGCGACATCAGGCCGGTTTTATTTGACGACATCATTCCCCAGGTGGCCGACGGGCGGCTGGACATCGGCTGCGCCGGCTTCGCCTATACCGAAGAAAGAGCCCGGCGGGTCCTTTTCACCAAAAAGTATTTTCGTTCCACCAACTTGTTTATAGGGCCGCCCGACGCCTTTGAAGAGGTGACGGCGGAAACGCTGCGCGGCAAAAAAGCGGCGGTTCAGGCCGGCACTATTCAGGAGGCTTATCTGCGCAAAACCTACGGCCAGGTTTTGGCCATAATCCCGATGAGCGGCTTTGGCGAGGTGACCGAAGCCGTCAAAAACAAGACGGCCGACATCGGCTTCGTCGACGGCCTGCCCGGCTACAGCTATCTGAAAAGCGAAGAAGGGCTGGAGCTGGACATCGTCGGCGACCCCGTTCACCTGGATAGCGCGGACGCCTGCATGGCCCTGACCCCGGGCCTGGAGCCGCTGCGCGACCGCATCAACCAGGCCATAGAAGACCTGCGCCTGAGCGGCGAATATGACGCGATCAACGTGAAGTATTTCGACTTCAGCGTTTACTGATAAGGTCAAGTTGTGTTTTTCGTCTTTCCCGAAGATAAGGCGCCGGCGGCCGGCCGGCGGAAAGTCCGGCGCGTCAAAATTTCCGTATTTTTCGCCGCCCTGTTTCTCGCCCTTTTTCTGGCCGTCGGCCTGATCGGTTTCCAGGAAAGCCGCAGCATCAAATCGGTGCGCGAGCTGGCCGAAGAGATACAGAGCGGCCGTCTGCCGGAATTCGTCGAAAACCAGAAAACCCTCCTGAATATTGAAAACCTGCGGCGGCTGACCGAAATAGCCTACAGCTCCCCTGACCGGCTGGCCCGCCGCGAGGCCCGCATCAACGCCCGGGCTCTGGCCGCGGAATCCATTTTTGCCTTCGACAAGAACTTTCACGACGAAGCCTTGAAAATATCCAAGGACATCAATAGTCTGGCGCGGGCCAGAGACCATGTTGAAATTTTGGAAAAACAGGTGACCGAAACGGCGGCGCAATATTTAGTCGCCCTGGACCAACTGTCCGCCCGCGGCGCCGCGCCTGACGGCCCCCGCCCAATACGCCGGCTGTTTTTCGATTACAGCCTGAACGGCCGGCCGGCGGCGGACGAGCCGCGGCTGGACGAATTCAGGCGGGCTCATCTGGAGACGATGG
>JAISRV010000385.1 GCA_031273445.1 Candidatus Adiutrix sp.
AAAGCGCCGGGGTGGCCCGGCCGGTGCGGATCTTGGTGAAACTCTTGATCAGAGTCTGAACCGTCTTGTCCATGCGCTCGTGAAGGTCGCTGTAAATGTCGTCTACCATGCTCATGATCGAACTCCGTCCAAAATAATCGCCGGCTCAATTTGCGGCGAACCCGAAGGTTTCAATGTTGACGCTAAGGGTGGGGCGCCGTCGAAGGCCTGGCGGCCAGGGCGGCTTTTACTCCGCGACCAAGGTACCGACCGGTTCGCCCATGAGGGCTTTTTTGATGTTGCCGCTGTTGAAAAGATTGAAGACCAAAAGGGGCATCTTGTTTTCCATGGCCAGGGAAAAGGCGGTGGTGTCCATGACCTGGAGGCGTTCTTTAATGGCTTTCATGTAGGTGAGGTTCGGCAGCAGCACCGCGTCGGGGTGCTTGCGAGGGTCCCGGTCGTAGATGCCGTCCACGTTGGTGGCCTTGAGAATGATCTCCGCGCCTATTTCGCTGGCGCGCAACACCGCGGCGGTATCGGTGGTGAAATAGGGGTTGCCGGTGCCGCTGGCGAAAATGACCACCCGTTTCTTTTCCAGATGCCGCATCGCTTTGCGGCGAATGAAAGGCTCGCTGATCTGATACATGCTGATGGCGCTCTGAACCCTGGTGGCCAGCCCCCGCCGCTCAAGGGCGTCCTGCATGGCCAGAGCATTAATGACCGTAGCCAACATGCCCATATGGTCGCCGGTGACCCGGCCCATGCCGCGCGCGGCCAGGGCCTGGCCGCGAAAAATATTGCCGCCGCCGATGACCATGCCGATTTTCACCCCGCCTTCAGCCACTTCCGAGACTTGGGCGGCGATGCTTTCCAGCGTATCGGGGTCCAGCCCAAACCCCAGCGAGCCCTGGAGCGCTTCCCCGGACAATTTCAATAATATGGTTTTATATTTATATTCGCTCATGTTCTGTCTCTATTACTTTGTAACGCCTTAAAACGTCGCTCAAGGCCGCGCCATTTTAAAACTCCGGAGAGGAAAGCAAAAAGGCGATTTTTGCTTTCCTTTCGCCGCCTCTCGGTGGCGGCGACCCGCTCGACCGCGGGTCGCCGCCGCCCTGTAACTTTAAGAGTTACAGGGCGCTGGAAGAAGCTAAAGCAAAGAGGGCCGGAAAACCGGCCCTCTTTCTGAACGTTTATTCTTCGTCGCCGGCCGCGGCCTCGCCCGGCAGCTCTTCGCCCAACTGGAAACGGGCGAAAGAGATTATTTCCGTTCGGCCGCAAGCGGCGGCGGCTTCCCTGACGACGGCGCCGACGGTCTTTTTCCCCGTCGAATCTTTGACGTAGGCCTGCTCCAGGAGCACAACCTCCGAATAGAATTTTTTCAGCTGACCGAGCATGATTTTGTCCCACATATTTTCAGGCTTGCCGCTGTCGGCCAGTTTGGCCCGGAAAAGGGCTTTTTCTCGCTCCAGCATATCAGCGGGCACATCGGCCTCGGTCAAAGCCGCGGGAGCGGCGGCGGCGATATGCATGGCCAGGTTATGGGCCAGCTCCTCGGCCTCGGGGCCGGGTTTTTCCGCCGACAACTCCACCAGAACGCCCAGACGGCCGGGGCCGTGAATGTAGGCGTGCAGAAAAGAATTTCCTTCGGCCTGGCGGACGATGAAACGGCGCAGGTTCATGTTTTCGCCGATGGTTCCGACCAGACCCTTGAGGGCCTCGTCGATCGTTCCGCCGCCGGCCAGCGGCCTGGCCAGAAGAGTTTCGATATCGGCGGGCGCTTCGGAAGCCAGCAGCGCCGCCGCGATATCCCCGGCCAGTTTCCGAAAAGCTTCGTTTTTAGCCACGAAGTCGGTTTCGCAGTTCAACTCCGCCAAGACTCCTTTTTTCAAGTCCGGGCTGACGCCGGCCACAATCAGGCCTTCCCTGGTGGCTCGGCCGGCCCGCTTGCGGGCGGTCATCAGGCCTTTTTGGCGGAGCCAGTCGACGGCCTTTTCCAAGTCGCAGCCGCATTCGTTCAAGGCTTTTTTACAATCCATCATGCCGGCATTGGTTTT
Organism: Candidatus Adiutrix sp.; assembly: GCA_031273445.1. GTDB lineage: Bacteria > Desulfobacterota > Desulfarculia > Adiutricales > Adiutricaceae > Adiutrix. The sequence continues at coordinate 2,037 of JAISRV010000385.1, forward strand.
GTCCCGCAACTCTTTGACTAATTTTGCGCTGATTTCCATTATATTCTCCGCATCCCGGGGCGGCCGCACAGCCGCCCCCTTCAAAATAATCCAGAAATATACAACAACCGCCGTCCGGCGGAAGCGGCCGGAAAGGTCCGGGGCGCGAGAGTCCCCAAGGCCGCCTACTTTTCGCCGGTCTCGGGCGCGCCGGCGTCGGCGGCGCTTTCCTGAACTTCAGCGAAATCGGCGCCTTCGGCTCCATCGGCGACTTCGTCTTTATCGGGCGCGCCGGAGCCGCCGCGGGCCATTTCTTCCCAGCGGGAGCGGCCTTCCAGGCAGGCGTCGGCCATTTTTGAAGCCATAAGCTTGATGGCCCGAATGGCGTCGTCGTTGCCGGGAATTATATAGTCGACCTCATCGGGATCGCAGTTGGTGTCGACCACAGCCACTACGGGGATGCCCAGGCGACGGGCTTCGGCGGTGGCGATATTTTCGCGGCGAGGATCTATGACGAAAATGGCGCCGGGCAGACGATCCATTTCTTTGATGCCGCCGAGGTTGTTTTTCAGTTTGACCACCTGGTTCTCAAAACCTATGATCTCTTTTTTATGATACAGGTTGATGGTGCCGTCGGCCTTCATTTGTTCCAGCTTTTTCAGCCGGTCGATGCTTTTTTTAATGGTGATGAAGTTGGTCAGGGTGCCGCCCAGCCAGCGGGAATTAATGAAGAACATGCCGGCGCGGTTGGCTTCTTCCATGATGGCGTCAGCGGCCTGTTTCTTGGTGCCGACGAAAAGAACGCTCCGCCCCTGGGCCACGGTGTCGGCCAGAAAACTGTAGGCGGTTTTGAAAAGCTGCACCGTCTTTTGCAGGTCAATGATATAGATGCCGTTGCGGGCCCCGAAAATATAAGGCTTCATTTTGGGGTTCCAACGACGGGTTTGGTGTCCGAAATGGACGCCGGCTTCCAAAAGCTGTTTCATGCTGATCTGAGACATTTTTTCGCCTTTCCTTTTAAGGTTGTCCCTCCGCCGGGAGCCTTCGGCGGAGCCGAAAGAACCGGGAAATCCCGGCACCTTAAAATACGGCGGCCCGGCGTGCGGATTTTTAGGGCGCGTCTTGAGACGCCTCTAAAGAACTTTATATTATTATCATAATCCCGCCGGTCACGCAAGAACTTTCAAAGCCCCGGGTGTAGATATAAAAAGGATGTATTTACAAGTGTGACGATATGTGCTACATTACCTTCAAGCACATGAAATAACTACTGAGGGGGGGCGCACATATGAATGAAGATGAAATCAGAGAGGGCAAAGAATATGCTGAAATGCTTTTACATCTGATTGAGGAATTTCGTGAGAAAATCAAAGCGGGTACACGGGATGCCGAAAATTTCATGAACATAACGGAAATCGAACGGCTGTGGAGCGCTTTACGTGGAAACACCAGTCATATATATTCAGATATGCTGCAAGACCTGCTGTCGAAGGCTGACGAATCAGGGCTCAT
>JAISRV010000148.1 GCA_031273445.1 Candidatus Adiutrix sp.
TCTCTGATTTCATCTTCATTCATATATGTGCCCCCCCCTCAGTAGTTATTTCATCTGCTTGAAGGTAATGTAGCACATATCGTCATACTTGTAAATACATCCTTTTTATATCTACACCCGGCAAAACGAGAATCACTTGACATTGGCCCGGCTTGGGTTATGATTTAAAAAGCCGGTCGCCCTCGGAGAGGGGCGACGGAGCGAAGCGACTGGTTGAGAGGGCTAAAAAGCCACTGGCCGGGCAAAAATCGCATTTTTTGCCTGGCTACGACCCAGCCTGCCAGGCCGAACAGGCGAATATTTTTTAAAAAAGGAGTTCCCGCCCATGAGCGATCGCCGCGGCCTTTCCCGGATTCCTCTCAAACACGCTCTGACCATCGCCGCTTCCGACTCCGGCGCCGGCGCCGGCATTCAGGCCGATTTGAAGACCTTCGCGGCTCACCGGGTCTACGGCCTGTGCGTGATGAGCGCGGTCACCGCCCAGAACACCACGGCCGTGACCGCCATGGAGTGCCTTTCGCCTGAACTGGTCACGGCGCAGTTGGCGGCCGTTTTCGACGACATCCCGGTTGAAGCCGTCAAGATAGGGCTTCTGGGCAATGCGGCCAACGCCCGGGCCGTCTATGACTTTCTAGCCCGGATTGAAGCCGGGCCGCCTGTGGTTCTTGATCCGGTCATGGTCAGCGCCAGCGGCCACGCCTTTCTGGGGCTTGAGGCGACGGAGGCCTTGAAGGCGCTGATTTCCCTGGCCGCCCTGGTCACCCCCAACATCCCCGAGGCGGAAGCCCTGTCGGGCCTGACGATAAACGGCCCGCGGGCGATGGAGGAAGCCGCGGCCCGCCTTATTGAGCTGGGGCCGGAATCTGTTATGATCAAAGGCGGGCATGGATCCGGCGAATCGTCAGACGACCTGCTTTTTCATAAATCCGGCCAGTCGCAGTGGCTGCGCGGGCCCCGCCTGGCCACCAAAAACAATCACGGCACCGGCTGCACCCTTTCATCGGCCATAGCCGCCAATCTGGCCCTGGGCCTGGATCTGACCACAGCCGCGACCCTGGCCAAGCGTTACGTGACCGCGGCCATGGAAAACAGCCTCAACCTGGGCCATGGTCCCGGCCCGCTGAACCATTTTCACGAATATTACAATTTTTCCTCCTGACCGCGAACGCTCCGCCGGCCGTTCGGCCTCAGCCCAGGCCGGGAATGAGAATGACGGCCGCCGTCAGAAGCATGATCACGGCCACATAGGGGATGGCGGCCATAGACAATTCGCCCAGGTCGGAGCCGGAGAGCCGGGCGGCGATGAAAAGATTGCCGCCGAAAGGCGGGGTCAGAAAGCCGGCTTCGCAGCAAAGTATGAAAACCAGGCCCATGGTGACCGCATCGACGCCCAGAAGCTGGGCGATCGGCAGAAAAATAGGCGTCATGACCGCGATCATGGAGATGGTGTCGGCGATGAGGCCGCAGAGGAAGAGCACGCCGGCCATAATAAACAGAAAAGCCGTCGGGCCGCCGGCTAAATCGGCCGCCATATGGGCCAGGGCCTGGGGCGCGCCGATGACGGCCAGATAACGGGCCAAAGCGGTGGCCGGGGCCAGAAGCACGACGGCGCCGCCGGCCAGCATAGCCGTCTCGGCCGCCGCCCGCCAGATTTCCTTAAAACCGGTGCGGCGGCGGGCCGCGCCGACGGCCAGCGCCCAGAATACGGCGATGACGGCGGCCTCGGTCGGGGTGAAATGGCCGCCCCAGATGCCTCCCAGCACTATGACCGGCAGACTGACGGCGAATTTGGCCCGCCAGAAAAGCGCGAACAGGGGCATCTCTTTTCCCCCCGAGCCGACGTCGCCGGCCAGGCCGCGCCGCCCGGCGTCAAGCCTGGCCGTCAACATCAGCAATACGGCCAAAATAACGCCTGGGACGATCCCGGCCTTAAAAAGGCGGTCGGCGGGCACATTGGCCTGGGCGGCGTAAATGATCATGGGGATTGAAGGCGGAATCAATATGCCCAGAACGCCGCCGGTGGCGGCCATGACGCCGGCGTAGTCGCGAGGATAGCCTGAGTTGACCATGGCCGGGATCATGATGGCCCCGACCGCGGCGCAGGTGGCCCCGCCGGAGCCTGAAAGACAGCTGAAAAACAGGCAGGCCAGCACGGTCACCATGCCCAGACCGCCGACGGCCCGGCCGACCATGCGTTTGGCGCAAGCCACCAGTTCGCCCGTCAAGCCGGCCGGCCCCATGAGTTCTCCGGCCATGACGAAGCCGACGATGGCCGTCAGCGGGAGATTGTCCAGGCCCCGATAGAGCGCTTCGGCCAAAATGCGCGCATCGTAGCGGGCGGAAACAAGCCCGGCGCAGGCCGCCCAGGCCAGCGGCGCGACCAGGGGTAGACCAATCCAGATCAGAATTATGAAAACGACCAGCGCGGCCATCGGCGCGGCCTCAGCTTCGCAGCTTTTTGAAAAAGCCGCGAACAAAGACCATGGCGAAAGACAGCGGCACGACCAGCATCAGAAGATTCTGGTTAAGACCAAGAACGGGAGTGCGCTGCGGATAGCCGCTGTGGGCGTGGATGTTCAGTAAACTCAAGGCCGCCAGAAGAAGCGCGCTCAGACGCCATAAGGCCGAGGCCAGCCTGGGCATATAAGGGCGCAGGGCGCGGGGCCAGAGCTTTTCCGACAGCCTGATATGCACCATGGCCCCGCGTTTGGAGGCCAGCGGCAGACTGAGAAACACGCCCCAGACGAACAAAATCCGCGCCGCCTCGTCGGTCCAGGTCAGACTGCCCCCGAAACCGACGGCCCGTCCGGCCACCTGAAGCCCCAATACCAGCATGAGGAGCAACAGACAGGCCGGCCCGGCCGCATCCTCCGTCAACTCAAAAATGCGCCGCGCCGTTTTCATTATTAGTCCGTATTAGTCCGTCGCCTCGCCCTACGGCAGATAGGACGCGGCTTTTTCCACCAGGGCGCGCCCGGCGGCTTCATCGCCGCCGCCTATTATCTTGTAATTGGCCGGCCAGGATCTGCGCCCTCTTTCCCGCCACTGGTCGAAATCGGCGGGGCGCCCCAGAAATTCCATGCCCGCCTCGGTCATTATGGCCCGGTCGCGAATCAGATATTCCGGGGCCACGATCTCAAATTCGTAAACCGTAGCTTCACGCCCGGCTTCCAGCACGGCGGCGCGGAGATGTTCGGGGAGTCCTTCCAGCCACTTTTCCGAAGCCACGATGAAGCCGACATGGAGCCCTGTTTCAATGTCCAGAGCGTATTTTTGCACCTCGTAAAATTTTTTAAGCGTCACCAGCGAATAGGCCGACTCCTGGCCGTCCACCACGCCCTGGGCCAGGGCGCCGAAGGTTTCGGCGAAACTGACCGTCACCGGCGTCAGGCCCAGCGCGTCATAAAGGGCCAGACCCTGCGCGCTGGCGGGCAGGCGTATTTTAAGCCTGGCGGCTTCCTCCAGATTGGTCGCGCGGCTTTTGGCGTTGGTGGTGAGGTTGCGGAAGCCTATCTCATTTATGGCGATGACCCGGCAGCCCGACTCTTTTATCATCAGTTCATTGGTCGTGTCCCACATGCCCAGGGCCGCGGCATGAAAGCTTTCCCGGTCTTCGAAAAAATAGGGCATGTTCATCCAGCCCGCCGAAGGGGCGAAAGTGGCCATGGTGTTGGACAAAAGGGTGGCCATTTCAATGGAGCCGGACTGGACCAGACGCACGGTCTCGGGCTCGTCGCCCATAGCCATGCCGGGGCGGTATTGAATATCGAAGGCGCCTGGCGCCTTCTGCTCGACCAGTTCCATGAATTTGGCGAAAGTCACATGGGCGAAGTTGTCGCCTTCGTTGCCGCTGGAAGCCAGGATAAGCCTGATTTTCGCCTCTTCGGCAAAAGCCCCGGGCCCGGGGACGAAGGCGGAGGCCAAGCCCAAAACGGCCAGGGCGATTACAAAACGCTTCATAATTTTTCCTCATCGGATTGCTCCGGCCGGGAACACGCCCTGAGAAGGCGGAGCGGAGTCGGAAGTTTGAAATTCCGCTTGTATAGCGGCGCAAAGTAATGTATAGTTAAAATCAATCAGGCAATAATAAAGTATTCGCGTAAATTTTGCAAATGTCAAAACGGCTTTTCATCCAAACAAACGAAACATTAACGAAAATAAGATTGACCGGGAAACGTTTCCCAAAGGTCACGAGCTTCGCCGGGCTTGACGCGTCACGCGCAGGCGGCGCTAGTTTATACGCGACGCGCGACGGGTCGACACCGCCGCGACTAACCATTGGCTGGCGGCCGCGACGCGGTTTCCGGCCAAACATTATGGCCAGGAGAAGAACATGATAGAAGTCAGGTTCCACGGCCGCGGGGGTCAGGGAGCGGTCACATCGGCCGAACTCATGGCCCAGACGGCCATCGGCAGCGGCAAATACGCCCAAGCCTTTCCCAGTTTCGGCCCCGAGCGCCGCGGCGCGCCCGTGACCGCCTTTTTGCGCATTTCCGACAAGCCTATCCGTATCCGCGAAAAAGTTTATTCGCCCAATGTAGTGGTGGTGCTGGACCCCAGCGTCATGAAGGTCGCCAAGGTCGACGCCGGCCTGAAAGACGACGGTCTTCTGATCATCAACTCCGCCCATCCGGCGGAGAGCATTCGCCGGCAATACGGCTTCAAGCAGAAGATCGCCACCATCGACGCCCTGACCATCGCCCTGGAAATTCTGAAGGCGCCCATAACCAATACGGTCATGATGGGCTCTCTGTCCAAGGCCATGGGCGTGGCCGCCCCGGCTGACGTGCGCGAACCCCTTCTCAACCGCTTCGGTCCGACCCTGGCGGCCAGGAACCAGGAGGCCTTCGAACGCGCTTACGAAAACACGAAGGTGGAGGGCTGAAATGGCTAAAATAAAAGTGACCACCGACGCCGCCGTCAAAGTCGGCGACATTCCTCTGGGCTTCACCGCCCAGCCGGGCAGCACCCGGAACTTCAAAACCGGAGACTGGCGCAGCGCCCGCCCGGCGCTGGACCGTGAAAAATGCATATATTGCGGTTTCTGCTATATTTACTGTCCTGACGGCGTCTATAAAGATATGGGGCCTGAGGAAAAATACTATCAGCCTGATCTGGATTTCTGCAAAGGCTGCGGCGTCTGCGCCGCCGAATGCCCCAAAAAATGCATCCAGATGGTTGTTGAGGAGGTTTAGTCGTGTCTGTAACCAATAGCGCTAAACCCGTCGGCATTGAGGTCTCTCTGGCCATCGCCGAAGCGGTCAAGCTCGCCGAGGCGGAAGTCGTCGCGGCCTATCCCATCACCCCGCAGACCCATATCGTCGAACACCTTTCCGACCTTGTGGCCAACGGCGAACTGAACGCCTAATACGTGCCGGTGGAATCCGAGCAATCCGCCATGAGCGCCTGCATAGGCTCTTCCGCCGCGGGCGCCCGCACTTTTACGGCCACCAGCTCCCAGGGCCTTCTTCTGATGGCCGAGATGACTTTCATCGCCCCGGCTCTGCGTCTGCCCATAGTCATGGCCGTGGCCAACCGGGCCATTTCCGCCCCCATAAACATCTGGAACGACCACTCCGACGTCATGACCATACGCGATTGCGGCTGGATTCAAATTTTCGTGGAAAACGGCCAGGAAGCCACCGACATGTCCATCATCGCCTTCCGCATCGCCGAAGACAAAAACGTGATGCTGCCCGTGATTTTGAACCTCGACGGCTTCACCCTGTCCCACTTCATTGAGCCCATCATCTTCCCCGAACAGGAGAAGGTGCGCCGCTATCTGCCCGCCTATGAGACGACTCATAAGCTGGACATCGCCAAACCCATCTCCATGGGTCTGTTGGGCGCGCCCGAGGTCTACACCGAAGCGCGCAAAGCCACCGACGACGCGCTTGTGGCCTCCAAGTCCCGCATCGTCAAGGCCTTTGACGAATTCGCGGATATTTTCGGCCGCAAATATAACCTGGTTGAAACCTATCGCGCCGAAGACGCCGAAACCATCATCGTGCTGATGGGCTCCATTGCCGAAACGGCCATGACCGCGGTCGACGAAATGCGCGACGCCGGCCAGAAGGTGGGCCTGGCGCGTCTGCGCCTGTGGCGCCCCTTCCCGATCGAAGAGCTCCGCGCCGCCGTCAAAGGCGCCAAACGCCTGGCCATCGTGGACCGCCACATCAGCCTGGGCTTCCCGGAAGGTCCCGTGGCCACCGAGATCAGGGCCTTATTGTTCCATGACCAGGATCGCCCCCGCATCTCCAACTTCATCCTGGGTCTCGGCGGCCGCGACGTGCCCCGCGACCACTTCAAATACATCGTCGAGAGGGCCGAGGAGCTTGGCGACGCCGGCCGTCAGGGCCACTATGAAATGGTGGGGGTGCTTGAATGAATTTCCTGAAATCCGCTGAAGTCCCGTTTGATAAAATTACGGTTAAAACTTTTCCCAAGGGCCCTGATTCACTGGCCCCCGGCCATCGGGCCTGTCAGGGTTGCGGCGAAGTGCTGGCCCTAAGGCTTCTTCTGAAAGCCCTGGGGCGCGATTTCATGGCTGTTTCGGCCACCGGCTGCATGGAAGTGTGCACCGGCCCCTACCCCCAGTCGGCCTGGGAAATGCCTTGGCTGCATGTGGCTTTTGAAAACGCGGCGGCCGTCGGCTCCGGCGTGGACGCGGGCAACACTATTCTGCGCCGCAAAGGCAAGCTGCCCGACAGGCGCATCCCCGTGGTGGCCATCGCCGGCGACGGCGGCACGGCCGACATCGGCCTCCAGGCCCTTTCCGGCGCTCTGGAGCGTTACCATGAAAATTTCATCTATGTCTGCCTTGATAACGAAGCTTATATGAACACCGGCATTCAGCGCAGTTCGGCCACGCCCTTCGGCGCCAGCACGACTACTTCGCCGGCCGGCAAGTTCTCCAAAGGACAGAACACCTGGAAGAAAAACATGCCGGCCATTGCCGCGGCGCACAATATTCCATATGTGGCCACAGCCAGCCCGGCCTTCCACCTGGACATGATGAACAAAATTCGCCGCGCCGCGGCCATCCCCGGCCCGGCCTACATCCATGTTTACGCGCCCTGCCCCACCGGCTGGCGCATGCGGGCCGACCTTTCGGTCGAAAGCTCCCGTCTGGCCGTCAACAGCCGCGTCTTCCCCCTCTACGAAGTCATCGACGGGCAGTACATCATCAACAAAAAAGTCGACAAACCCGTTCCCGTGGCCGACTACCTCAAGCCTCAGGGCCGCTTCAGGCATCTGAAGCCGGAGGATATTGAGCAAATCAGCGAACGCGTCAACCACGAATACGAACATCTGGTCAAAATGTCGGAATCCTTCGCCGAGCCCAGATTCTAATCTTTTTTAATGGAGTGGTTAAAAAGCCCTTCTACGCGTCGCGGAGAAGGGCTTTTTATTTTCATGTTCTTAGTGCACACTTTTATTGTAAAAAAAGCTACGATTTACTAAAATTTAGCAAAAAAAACATCAAGGCACTTGACCTTTCCGACAATAATGGTTATATATTAGATCAAGACAAATATATCTGCCGTTGCCGTTGCCTTGAGGCATGACCATTAAGGATATTTCTTAATTTGTACACATAATATCGAAGTTTGGCCGCATTATTGCTTAACCAACAAGCTGAAGCCTATTTCAGCGGCTCGAAAAACAGACTTCGTGTTTGCAGAGCCTGACGCCGCCGACAAGTCCCTCCAGCAAGCCACCCCGCCGGCCTCGGCTGAGGCTGCCATCCACTTGCCTGACCCCCCAACCAGCAACGGCCGCCCCCCAACCAGGGGCGGCCTTCCTTTTGGGCGCCTTAGCCTCCTGTTTGGCTAATTCCTTCCATTAGGCTCCCTCCCGTGGCCAGAGCCCGGTTTGCCGTAGAGCCTCGCCAGTCACGATCCCCACGGTCGTGGCGAGATTGAGGCTGCGAACCGCCGGCCGAAGGGGAACGCGGACCAGCAGATCCAGGCCGGCCCGGACAAACTCAGGCAGCCCCCTGGTTTCCGGGCCGAAGACGAGACCATCGGCGGCCGTCATGCGCATGTCGGTGTAGAGGGTCATAGCTTTGGCGGAAGAGCCTATCAGACGGCCGCCGCGCCAGTTCCGGAGAAAGGTCGGCCAATCCGGCCAGATCTTGAGGCTGACGTGAGGCCAGTAGTCCAGACCGGCGCGCTTCAAATGCTTGTCGTCTATCTTGAAGCCCAGCGGCTCTATGAGATTAAGGGGGATATCAAGACCGGCGCAAAAACGGGCGATGTTGCCCGTGTTAGGGGGAATTTCCGGCTCATAGAGGATTATTTCCATGGTTGCTCCTATTTGGCATTGGAGTTGCTTATAACGTACGCGGGCGGCCGTCTCAGACGAATTTTTGACGCAAATAACCACTCGCAAGCATCAGGCGGCAAATTCATAGCCGCGATATTGACGACCAGGCCGCCCGCTGAGGTGAAATTATGGCCATCCCTTTTACGAACAGCTTATTTGAAGGCAAAATAAACACTCTGGGCGGCAGCCTGGGCTTGAGGCTGGCCCGCCACGATCTTTCGGCCACTAACCTGGCCAATATGGACACGCCGGGCTTCCGGGCCAAACACTTAAAATTCGAAGAAGTTCTGGCCCAGCATCTGACGAAGGA
>JAISRV010000198.1 GCA_031273445.1 Candidatus Adiutrix sp.
CGTCCGCCTGCCCGGCCTTGAGCCGCCGCAAGGCCCCCAGCAATTCTATTTCCGCCTCTTCCGGCGCCCGGCCTTGTTTGATTAAATTTTCAGCCAGGCGCAGGTGCAGATCAAAACTGCGGCGCACCAGTTCCGGCTCGGGGCGGCGCTTTTGGTCGGCCAGGGCCAGATCGGCCCGGTCGGCCGCCGCCTGCCAGCGCTCCTCCGCTTCCCGGTAGCGCCCGCCGGCTTCCTCAATGGCGGCCATCAGAGACGAAAGCTCCACAAAGTCGGCCGTCTCCAGGCCCAGAAGGGGGCGCAGCTCCTCCTCGGCCCTGGCCGGGAAACCGGCGGCCAGATTGGCCTGAACCAACTTCAGATGGTAAGGCAACAGGCTGGCCTGATAAAGATCGCCCGACATAAGGCGATGTCGTTCAACAATAATTTTCGTCAATAAGTCGGGCGCCAGAGAACTCCCGCCTTCGGCCAGCCTGTCGGCCAGGTCTTCCCAGGCCGCCAATTCTTCGGCCGTCGCCGGAGGCGGCGAAGGCGGGGCCGGCCCGGGGGGCTGGCCCGCCGTTTGCCCCTCTCCCGCCGGAGCGCCTTCGCCCTCATCGCCGCCCGCCGCCGGCGAGAGGCCGGAAACCCCGCCCGGTTCTTCCTCCTTCCCGCCTTGAGCCTCAAGAGCGGCCAGCAGCAGACGCGTTTCCTCCAACAGGGCCTCCCCCGCTTTTTCATTATGCCGGGCCCTGAGATATGCCGGTCCGAGCAGAGCCCCGGCTTCGTCGTTGCGCCGCAGGGCCAGCAAAACGGCGCCCAGCCGATTGACGGCGGACAGGGTCTGCGGATCGTCCTCGCCTAAAAGATCATGACGCGTCCGCCAGGCCGCCTGGGCCAGCGGCGCGGCTTCCTCGGGGCGGCCGAGGAGGAAGAGACAGAGGGCCCGGCCGAGCTGATCTACGCTTAAGCTGAGGGGCGCGGCCTGTTGGCGGCTCTTCAGGGTCAGAGCCCGCAGATACAGCTCTTCGGCCAGGGCGGTATTGCCCAGGCGCAGACTCGCGGCCGCCTGAAAAGAGACCAGACGCCCCTCTTCCGGCCTGGCGGCGGCGGCGGCTTGAAAAAGACGTTCGGCTTCCTTGAGGTTGCCGCTCAAAAAAGCGACGGCCCCGCCCAAAAGGTCGCGCAGCGCCGGATCCTGCCGAAAGGCGGCCTCGTCTTTCATGGCGGTCAGGGCTTCCAGAGTTTCTCCAGTCAAAGCCTCATGGGGGCTCTCGGCGCGTATGACCGGCTCCAGGAGGGCCAGCAGCCCGGAAAAATTTTCTTCAAACTGGCGCGCTCGCCCTTGCGGCGATTGGGCCTGAGGCGGCCGCCCCGCGGAGCTTTTTTCAGGGGTCTCAAGCTGATTTTGAGGCGGCGGCGTCCCGAAAAAATACGGCCGGCCCACGACCGCCGCCAATACAGCCGCGGCCGCAAGCGTCGCGGCCGCGATGATTTTAGGTCCGAGCAAACGCCTTAAGGAGACGTCTTTATTTAGGGGATGTTTTTTTGGCATCGGCAATCAAGGCGCCGCCCGGGGCTGACGCGGAGAAGTTTTATCCTGATTGCCATATCTTACAATTTATCCAAAATGCCGGCAACATTATTATTAGGCGCGAAGGCGCGGGCGAAACCGCCCCGCCAAAGGAAGCCGCGGCGGCCTGAATATTGACGGCCGGCCGCCGCCGCCAGGCCGCAATTTTGACGAATCGGCCGCCGCCGCTTTCTTTTTTAAGATAACTTATTGATATAAAAACATCAATCTATAGTAAGACTTTTGGCCTGATTCTTGAATGATCACCAGATGAAGGCCGCTCGCCTTGACCAGCGACATATCCTTGGCCCGGCGACTAAATATTTTTGCCGTTGTTTCAGACCGGCCTGAAAGAACCAGCCGGTCAACCGGAGCCCCGGCCTTTAACGGCCCGGGTTATTGACTCGCCGAATAAACAGATCAAGCGTGATTTCGTCAAAGTCAGAAATCACAATACTTTTGCCGCCGAGGCCTTGTGGTTTTAATAGCCGAGTCTGTTAAATAAAAAGGAGGATACAAAATGAACACGCTTAGCGCCCGCGTCAACGGACAGCCCGACTACCGCCCGGCCAATCCGGCCAGAGCCGCCTGGCGTGAGGAAATGCTCGATCAACTGCTCAGCCGGATGCGTGACCGGCAACTGCCCGGAGCCCCGCCCGCCGCGTCCGCCAAAGAAGCGGCCCTCCCCGGCAAAGGCGCCTATATAGACCTTTACGTTTAGCCCGAATATTTCATATTTGCGGCGCTTCCAGGCCGTCTTTTTTAACTCTAGCAAAGTGATTGACTTCAATGGCGCAATGCTTTATAATTGAAATCTAAATCTATTGGTTCGACCGTCAGGCAACTTCTTGCTTATGACTCGGGCCGTCAGTCGGCCACCGTCGCGGCCGGCCGGGGCGACAATCCCCGGAAGACCCGAAAATCGCGCTTTTCGGGATGTTCTCTTCAAGTAAATTCATTCCTTGATAAATGCTTATAGACTGAATTTACGAGTCAGGACGCTAAGTTGCTGCCGCAAATGGTGACGCGTGGCCCCGTTTGGGACCTTGACCCCATAGTTTTTACCCTGCCGGTTTTAAATCTGCCTGTGCGCTACTATGGGATTATTTTCGGGTTGGTTCTTCTCGGCGGTTTTTTTCTGTTTCGCCGCCAGATCGTCCGGGGCCGAGGCTCTGAAGACGAAGCTTTTGATTTCGTTTTGCCCGGGGCTTTGGGGGTCGTGCTGGGCGCCCGCCTGGGGCATGTCTTTTTTTATAATTTCGACTATTTTTTGCGTAATCCCTGGTGGCTGTTCCGGATTTGGGAAGGCGGGCTGGCCAGTCACGGGGCCGCTCTGGGCCTGATTGCGGCCTTGTTTTATCATTCGCGCCGCTTCAAACGGCCTTTTTGGGATACCTGCGACCGCTTCTCTTTTTCCGCCGCTTTGGGCGCGGCGCTGATAAGACTGGCCAACTTTTTCAACTCTGAAATAGTGGGCAGGGTCACTGACGGGCCTTTCGGCGTGCGCTTCCCGCGTTTCGACCAGTTGCCGCCGGAACTGACCCCGGCCCGTTATCCGAGCCAACTGGTCGAGTTCAGCCTGGGGCTGTCGGTTCTGGCTGCTCTTTTCTGGCTGGACAAAAAACTGGGGCGAGAAAAACGGCCCGTGGGCGCCTTGTCCGCCGCATTTTTAGTTCTCTATTTCAGCGGCCGTTTTCTGGTCGAGTTCATAAAAGAGCGCCACGGGCTGGTCGACGATTTTCTGCTGTCGCGCGGTCAACTGCTGTCGCTGCCGGGCATAATTTTGGGCTTGGCCCTTATAGTCCATTCCATTAAAAAAGGCCAAAAAAACGATCAACCCGTCAAAAGCGCGGCGGCCCGGGACAAGCCCGGCCGAAGCGGCCGACGATCAAAAAAGAAATTCGGAGAGCGCGATCATGCCTGACGCCAGGTATCGTGGGCAAAAAGGGCTGTCTTTTACGACAGAGCGGCCGCGTTTTTGGGTCGGGCTGATTTTAGCCGCCGGCGGCGGCCTGACGCAGGCCGCCAGTTGGTTCCGGCCGGATTTGTGGATGTTAAGTCTGGTCGCCGTAACGCCTCTGATCATGGCCGCCGTCGGCCAAAAAGGCCGGCGCGGTTTTTTTTTCGGCTGGATTTATGGCCTGAGCCTTTCTCTGGCGGCGCTGCCCTGGCTGGCTGACGTCCTGGCCGGTTACGGCGGGCTGGGCTCGACGGCAGGCTGGGCCATATTGTTCGGCCTGGCCTGTTATCTGGCTTTATATCAGGGGATTTTCGGCTGGCTCGTCTCCAGGCGCCTGAAAAGCCCGTTTTGCTGGGCCATTTTGGGCTCAGTCGCCTGGTGCGGCCTGGACTGGCTGAAGAACTGGGTTTTTACCGGCTTCAACTGGACGCCTCTGGCCGGGCCCCTGGCGCTGTCGCCTTTCCTGGGTCAGGCGGCCGACCTGTTCGGTTTCTATGGCCTGGGTTTTTTCGCCGCGCTGGCCAATTTTTGCCTGGCTCTGATTCTGTTGCGGCGTCAGGCCGGCGGCGCGGCGCTGGCCGGGCCTTTGCTCCTGTTTATATTGCTTCTGTCCGCCGGCTTCGGCTATGGCCTGGTTCAATACGACAAATGGACCGCGGCTTCGCTGGCCGCGCCGGAAGCGACCGTGGCCGTGATTCAACCTTCCGAGGATCAGAACCTGAAATGGAACCCCGATGAGCGCGCGGCTCTGCTGGGGCGCCACCTGGCCCTGGTTCGCCAGGCGACCCGGCTCAAACCCTGGGCGATCATCTGGCCGGAGACGGCCATGCCCTTTTTCTTCGATCAGGACTATCGCGAGACGGAATGGCTTAAGAACCTCAGCTCCGCCGTCGAGGCGCCGATGCTGGTGGGGGTGGGCGGGGTCAGCGGCCGCTGGCCCGAAGCGGCCATGCACAACCGGATGATTCTTCTGCAAAACGGAGAGCCCGGCCCCTACTACGATAAAATGCACCTGGTGCCCTTCGGCGAGTATCTGCCTCTCGACTGGCTGCCTTTTTTAAAATGGGCCTTTATGCAAGGCCTACTGGGGGCGGCCGGCGCCTACAGCCCCGGGCAGACGCGCCCGCCGGTGGAGCTGCCCGCGCCGCCCGGCCGCCCTTCGGCCGACCGGGTTAGGCTGGGCATTCTCATCTGTTTTGAATCCATTTTTCCCGACCTGGGGCGGGAAAGGATTCTGGCCGGGGCGGACCTTCTGGTCGTCCCGACCAATGACGGCTGGTTCGGCCGCAGCCGCGCGCCTAGGCAACATCTGTGGCAGTCGATAATGCGCGCGATCGAAACGCGCCGTCCGCTGGTGCGCGTCGGCAACACCGGCATCAGCGCGGCCATCCGTCCCTCCGGCCAGACGACTTTTGAAAGCGGCCTCTACGATATAGGCGCCTTTCCTCTGAAGACGCCGCTACTTCGGCCCGAAGACCGTGTTCAGACCATCTTTGTCCGCTACGGCTTTATGTGGTCGCCTCTGACGGCTATCCTGACCTGCCTGACCGCGCTTCAGCGCTTATTTTGCAGAACACCGAAAACAGACTGATTTTTTGACGGAACCGGTGGACTGTTAAGGGCGTTGGTCGGCCGGCGTTCCGGCGGCGGGGGCGAAGCCGTCTTCAATCATGCGTTCCAGCCTTTTTTTTTGCCCCGGCGTAAAATTGAGGGTGAGTTTGTCGTATTCCGCCCGGGCTTCTTCATGGCCCCGGTCAGCGGCCCGATGGAGCCAGAAGGCCCCGGTAAGGGAATCTTTCGGCGTGGCCTGACCGGCGATATACATGTGAGCCAGGTGGTAGGCGCCGTTCGGCAGGCCCGCCTGGGCCGCGATTTTAAAACGGCGCAGGGCCTCGCGCGGGTTGGGCCGCCGGCCGAATTCGTTGTCCAGGTTCAACAGGCCCAGGGCCAGACTGGCTTCCGGCGAGCCTTGATCGGCGGCGAAAGTGAAGGCGGCGACCGCTTCGATGAAACGTTTTTCCTTGAGATAGAGTTCTCCTAAAAGATAGCC
Source organism: Candidatus Adiutrix sp. (assembly GCA_031273445.1). Taxonomy (GTDB): domain Bacteria; phylum Desulfobacterota; class Desulfarculia; order Adiutricales; family Adiutricaceae; genus Adiutrix. The sequence goes on from JAISRV010000198.1 coordinate 5,560, forward strand.
GGCCTCCTGATTCCGGGCCTGCTCCAGCCATTTGGCGGCGGCGGCGGGATTTTTGTCGTAATACAGCCGCCCCAGCGTCAGGCTGGCTTCCGTCTGGCGAGCTTCAGCCGCCAGGGCCAGCCACATGGCCGCTCTGGCCTCGTCGCGGGGGAGGGGGCCGCCGCCGAGATATAGCTGCCCCAGGCGCAGGGCGGCCGGGCCATGACCGGCCGCGGCGGCTTGCTGGAATAAGAGGAAGGGCTCCAGACCCCCGGCCGGGAGCGCGCCTTTTTCGATCGCTTCGCCCAATTCGAAGGCGGCTGAGGGCCAGCCGGCTTCGG
>JAISRV010000230.1 GCA_031273445.1 Candidatus Adiutrix sp.
CAACTGCCGCTCATCGCGGTCATCAACAAGATCGATCGGCCTGACCGCCGTCCCGGCGAAGTTCTGGACGAATTGTATTCGCTGTTTATCGACCTGGACGCCGACGACGATCAACTGGAATTCCCGGTGCTTTACACCAACGCCAAGGCCGGTTTGGCCTTCAGTTCGGTGGAAGAGGCCGACGCCGCCGCCTCCGGCAGCCTGGAGCCGCTTTTCAGGGCCATAGCGGAACGCATTCCGCCGCCGGCCGGGACCCAGGAAAACCCGGCCCAGTTTCTGGTCACCAACCTAGACTGGTCCGATTACGTCGGCCGCCTCCTCATCGGGCCTCTGCGCCAGGGCCGCCTGACGGCGGGCCAGGAAGTCGCGCTGATGAAAGAAGGCCAGGTTTTCAAAAAGGGCCAGGTGAAGGAGCTCTACACTTACCAGGGGCTCAGCCGCGTCGAAACCCGGGAGGCCTTCGCCGGGGACGTCATCGCCATGGCCGGTCTGCCGGACGCCTTCATCGGCGACACAGTGGCCGACCCGGAAAACCCCCTGGCCCTGCCGACCGTGGTGGTGGACGAGCCGACGCTGTCCATGGAGTTTTCCGTCAATTCATCGCCCCTGGCCGGGAAGGACGGCAAACTTCTGACTTCGCGCCAGATCAAAGACCGCCTGGACAAGGAGGCGCTCTATAACGTCTCCATACGGGTGGGGCCGGCTGAAGGCCAGGCCGACAGCTATCAGGTCAGCGCGCGCGGCGAATTGCAGCTGGCCGTTCTGGTGGAGACGATGCGGCGTGAAGGCTTTGAACTGTCCCTGGGGCCGCCGCGCATCATTTTAAGCGAGGTGGACGGCCAGCGCCACGAGCCTTTGGAACTGGCGGTCATCGACGTGCCGGAAGAGTGCGTGGGGGTGGTGACGGAAAAGCTGTCTTCGCGCCGGGGCCAGATCATTAAACTGGCCAACCACGGCTCCGGGCGGGTGCGCATGGAAATAAAGGCGCCCACCAGGGGCCTCATCGGCTACCGCAGCCAGTTTCTCACCGATACGCGCGGGGCCGGCCTGCTGAACACCATCGTCATCGGCTCCACGCCCTGGCTTGGCCCTATTAAAGGCCGGCCCAACGGTTCGCTGGTTTCCGACCGCTCCGGCGCCGCCGTGACCTATGCCCTCTATCATTTGGAGCCGCGCGGCACTATCTTCGCCAGTCCCGGCGACCCGGTTTATCCCGGGTTGATCGTGGGCGAGAACTCGCGTTCCGAAGACCTGTGGGTCAACCCCTGCAAGGAAAAAAAGTTGACCAACATCCGCGCCAGCGGTTCCGACGAGGCCCTCCGCCTGACCCCGCCGCGCCGTTTCTCCCTGGAAGAAGCCATTGAATATATCCGGGAAGATGAAATGCTGGAAGTCACCCCCAAGGCCATTCGCTTGAGAAAGCGCGGTTCCTGACCGAATTCGGGCGGGCCGAACAATCACGCGAACATATAGTTTATGAGTTTATTACGGAAGGCGGGGCGGCCCCGGAGAAAGTTCATCCGGCTTGGCTCGTTCCGCTCTCCCCGGTTTTGCCGTTGTCGGGGTTGGAGATAAAATGTCGCCTGAAAAAGTATCCGCCGTTTTTGTCGTCATCGACAATTTGGGCATCATCGCTTTCGCTTTCAGCGGGGCCGCGGCCGCCATGAAAAAAGAGGCCGACATCGTCGGCGTGGTCATCCTGTCTTTAGTCGCCTGTTCCTTCGGCGGGCTGGCCCGGGACCTTCTGCTGGGCGATACGCCGCCGGAACTCCTGCGTTCCAACCGCAACCTGATGCTGGCCGCGGCCACCGGCTTGGCCGTTTATTTTTTTTACCCGGTTTTGAACCGTATGGCCCGGCCCCTAGATTTCTTCGACGCCTTGGGGTTGGGGCTCTTCGCCGTGGCCGGCGCGGAGAAGGCCATGAATTTCGGCCTGGGCGCCGCCTGGAGCGTCGGCCTGGGCCTGACGACCGCCGTGGGCGGCGGGGTGATGCGCGACGTGATGCTGGCCCAGCCGCCCACCATCTTCCGTTCCGAAATCTATGCCTCCCCGGCGATTCTGGGGGCTTTGATCCTGGTCGCCGGCCGCGGCCTCAAGCCGGAACTGGCCCCCCTGTTCATGCTCGCGGGCGCCTTTGTCTGCACGGGCCTGCGCCTTCTGGCCATCCATTTCGGCTGGCATGTCCGGCGCTGACGGCCGCTGAAGGGGCCGCGGCGGCTCTATTTTTAATGATTCCAGGCCGCCGTCAGCCGCCGGGCCATTAGCCGCCGAAAGTCGTTTATGCCCTGGTTGCGGGCGCTGGGGTGAACGCGGTTGGTCAGAAGCGCCCACAGGAAATTTTTCTCCACGTCCCACCACAGCGATGTCCCGGTGTAGCCCAGATGGCCCACGGCGTTTTCCGAAAAACCGGAGCCGTCCAGTATCACTTGCAGCCTTTTCACGTTGAAGCCCAGTGGCCGGCCCGGCCCCTGGCCGTCCGGGGCCGGGGTTATGAAGCGCCGCACCGTGTCGCCTTCAAAAATACGCCCGCGCCCGCTTTTGAGGGCCAGGGCCCAGT
>JAISRV010000269.1 GCA_031273445.1 Candidatus Adiutrix sp.
GCCTGGCCGGCGATGTCGAAACCATTCAAGGCCACGGGAATGGCCTGGGCCTGGATGGGGGTGGCGTATTCAAAGCCGGCGCTGTCCAGACCTTCCAATATTTCAGGCGGCAGGTCGAAATCGACGAAGCGGGCGGCGGTGAGAAAATTGGGCCGCTGGGCCCTGGGAGCGGCTTCCTGCTCCGCTTCCGCGTCGTCGCTCTGAACGGACGCGGAAGCGTTTTGCAAGTCGTCGCCATTAAATAAAGACATACCTTCTCCTTAGCGTGACGGCCTCGCCCCTGTGTCCGGCCAAAAACCAAATCAGCCCGCGGCGAGCGGGGGCCGCCGGCGCTTCCTGGCCGCTTCAGCCGGGCGAAGAGCCGGCCGGAACCTTATGGGCCGGCCGCTTCAGCTTCGCTTGGCGTTTCCGGCGAACTTATTGGGAACCTTGTTCTGTTTCAGCAGCGTCAGACCCTTGTCCAACTGGGGGTCGAACTTGAGCCGCTCAGCCAGAGGCATTTCGGAAATGGGGCGGTCGGGCATTTCAAATTCTTCCTCGTCGCCCGCCTCCCGGCCGCCGCCGTTGTTTTTTGAGCCGGCCTCGTCTTTGTCGGCGGAACGGCGTTCATTGTCGCCGACCAGATGTCTTTCGAGGTCTTTTTCCCGCACCACGTCAAATTCCGGGGGCAGACGGCTGGGCACGACCACGTCGGGCAGGATGCCGTCGGCCTGTATCGAACGCCCGGAAGGGGTGTAGAAACGGGCGGTGGTCAGCCTGAGGCCGGAACCGTCCGGCAGCGGCAAAACCGTCTGCACCGAGCCTTTGCCGAAGCTCTGGGAACCGACCACCAGGGCCCGCTTATGATCCTGCAGGGCGCCGGCCACTATTTCGCTGGCGCTGGCCGAGCCCTCGTTGACCAAAACGATGATGGGGCAATTCACGGGCAGTTCCATGGCATTGTCGGCTTTGTAGCTCATGTTTTGGTCGGCCATGCGCCCCTTGGTTTCCACCACCAGTTCAGGGCCGATGAACAGGCCGCTCACCAGTATGGACTGATCCAGCAGGCCGCCGGGGTCATTGCGCAGATCAAGGATGAGCCCGCTGAGGTCCTTGAGTTCGGCCAGGGCCTTGGAGGCCTCTCTGAAGGTGTCGCCCTGGAAGCTGATGATGCGGAGATAGCCGTAGCCCGGCTCCAGCATCTCGTAACGGACGCTGCGGATGGGAATAAGGTCGCGCGCCATCGTATAAACGCGGATGGCTTTGGCCTTCTCCCGGGAAATGGTGAAAGTGACCTTGGCGCCTTTGGGGCCGCGTATAAGCTTCACCGCCTCGGTCAGGCTGAGGGATTTGGTGGGTTTGTCGTCGATTTTAATGATCTGGTCGCCGGCCTGTAGCCCGGCGTTGTAGGCGGGCGTGCCTTCAATGGGCGAAACGACGGTCAAGACGCCGTCGCGCATCGTCACTTCAATGCCTACGCCGAAAAAACTGCCCTGGGCCTCCTGCTGGAATTCTTTCATTTCCTCCGGGCTCATGAAGGAAGAGTGGGGATCAAGGGTGGAGAGCATGCCGCGAATGGCGCCGTAAACCATTTCGTCGCTCTGGGGCTGCTCGACGAATTTGTTCTGCACCAGATTCATGACTATGGCGAATATTCTGAGTTTCTCGAACAGCTCGGCTTCGGCGTCGGCCCTGACCGCGGGCGCCCGGACCAGGGCGGCCGCGGCCAGGGCCAAAACGATCGCCGCCGCCTTTTTCAACAGGGAAAGACCGGCGGCTGATTTTGCATATGAAGACATTATCCCTCCGAAGACGAGCTTTAAAATATATGGGCTATCTGTCGCTGCGCAGACATTTGGCGCACAGCCCCCAGATCTCGAACTTGTGGCCTTCGCTTTTAAAGTCCTGCTGCTCGGCGATGCGCTTTTCCAGAACAGGCAGTTCCGGCACGCTGAATTCGAAAATGCGCCCGCAGGAGGTGCATCTCAAATGGCTGTGATGGTCGCGGCCGAAGACTCTTTCATAATGCATATGGCCGTCTTCCAGATAGACGGCGGCCAGTATCCCCGCTTCAATCAAAATCGGGATGGTCCGGTATATTGAAGCTTTCGAGACGCCGACCCGCCCTTTAAGGGCCAGGAACAGCTCGTCGACGTCAAAATGGCCGCGATTCAAAAGCACGGCCTCGGCGATCGACTCGCGTTCCCTGGTGACGCGGTGCGTCTTGCTTCTGAGAAAACTTCGAAACGAATCCATCTCCCGCTGAAGGTCCGGATCGTTTTTAGAAGCTTTTTGAAAGGGAAAAACCGATGCCTTCTCCGCCATATTTCCCGCCGTTTTTTTGAATTGGTCGGCCGCATCCGAAATGGTTTTCGGCTTCCGCGCCGTTTACAGGCGAAGCCGGCCCCCATCTTTACTTAAGGCCGGCCTGATTTAAATATTGATATTAGCATATTCCATAAATACAAAACAAGGCTAAAAATAAAAAGTCCAGGGCCTCGGGCGCGAGGGGCCGCCGCGCCGTCAATTATTTAAAAAGCATTGCCGTTAAAGCCCCCGGCGCTGATTCCGCCCGGCCGGCCACAAAGGCTCTTGCCAAGAAGGGGGCAAATGAGATATCCTATGTATTTAGCAACATGGTCATATGCGCCGGGCAGAGGCGCGGACAGAGGTTTACTGTGGCTCAGATTGACGCCTTTTTCAAATTAATGCATGATCTCGGCGCCTCGGACCTGCACCTTGCCGCCGGCAATCAGCCGCTTCTGCGCCTGCGCGGCTCAATGGAGCGCGTTAAATACAAGACCCTTGAGCATGACGAACTCAAGCGCATGCTCTACGAAATCGCGCCGGAAGAAAAAGTCAAAATTTTTGAAGAATCCGGCGATGTGGACTTCGGTTACGAAATCCCGGGCCTGTCGCGCTACAGGGCCAACTTCTTCAACCAAAAATGGGGGATGGGCGCGGTCTTCAGGGCCATCCCCACCGTCATTCCCTCCGCCGAAGACCTGGGGCTGCCGCCGGTCATAGTCAAACTGGCTTCGCTGCCCAAAGGCCTGGTTCTGGTCACCGGCCCCACCGGCAGCGGCAAGTCCAGCACTCTGGCCGCCATTGTCGATCAGGCCAACAGGACCCGCCGCGACCACATCATAACCATTGAAGACCCGATTGAATTCGTGCACCACAGTAAAGAATGTCTGGTCAACCACCGCGAGATAGGCACCCACACCAGAAGTTTCGCCGCGGCCCTGCGCGGGGCCCTGCGCGAGGATCCAGACATCATCATGGTCGGGGAAATGCGCGACCTTGAGACCATCGCCCTGGCCATTGAAGCCTCCAACACCGGGCACCTGGTCTTCGGCACCCTGCACACGACTTCGGCCGCCAAAACCATAGACCGCATCATCGAAATGTTCCCGGCCACCATGCAGCCGCAAATACGCGCCTCCCTGGCCGACGGCCTCAGGGGCGTCGTGTCGCAGGCGCTTTTCAGGCGCATCGACGTCAAGGGCCGCTGCGCGGCCCTGGAGATCATGCTGGCCACCAGCGCCGTGCGCAACCTGATTCGCGAGTCGAAAACGTATCAGATCGGAACGGTCATACAGACCGGCCGAAAATTCGGCATGCAGTCGCTGGACGACGCCATTATGGAACACCTTCTGGCCGGCCGCGTCGACCCCAACGACGCCTACAGCTTTTGCCAGGACAAGCAGAAATTCCGTCAATACCTGACCCAGCCGCCGGACGACTTCACCGACGTCTGACCGGCGCAAAACAGCTCCAGCGCCCTGTGCGGCCAGTTCCTTACAACCCCGCACAGGGCGCCAGCCAGGCGCGAGTCCAACAGGCTCCGCTTTCCAAAAATAAAAACCCCGACAATGACGCCCGGGCCGGCATTGGCCCCGGGCCGCTCCGGCAAGGTCGTCAAGCATGCTTCAGTCAGCTCATCTGGAATACATCCTGCAAAAACTTCTGGCCAACGACGATGACATATCGGACATAAACATCACCGAGGGCCACCCTTTTCAGGTGGAAATAGAAGGCATTCTGACGCCCGTCTTCTTTGAGCCCACGATCGAAAATCTGACCCCTTTTCAAACCGAGGCCATCGCCCTTTGTCTTCTGCGCGGCAACCGGCGCCTTTTGCGCAACCTTCTGACCTCCG
>JAISRV010000297.1 GCA_031273445.1 Candidatus Adiutrix sp.
ATCGGCCTCAAGCTGGAGGAGACGGACGGCCGCTTTCAGGCGACTCTGCCCTCCTGGCGGCCGGACCTGACCAGGGAAGTGGACGTCTGGGAAGAAGTGGCCCGCCTGCTTGATTTCGATAAGCTGCCGGCGACGCTGCCTCTGCCGCCGATCCGGCGGCAGGCCCCGCCGCCGGCCTGGCGTCTGCGGGAAGAGGCGCGCGACCACCTGACCTTCCGGGGCTTCTCCGAGACCATCGCCTATTCTTTTCTCAACCCCAACTTCGCCGATAAACTGGGTCTGGGCCCGGACAGCCCCTGGCGGGCGCGGCTTCTGCCGATTTTGAACCCCCTGAGCCAGGACCAGGGGGTCATGCGTTCTCTTCTGGCCCCGGGCCTCTTGACCGCGCTGAAGTTGAACCAGAACCACGGCCGCCGGGAAGCGACCCTATTTGAAGTGGGCGTGACCTTCCTTTCCAACGGCCTGAACCGTCAGCCGGAGGAAAAACAGACCATCGCCGGGCTATGGGCCGGACTCGTCGGCTCGGGCCGCTGGAACGACCAGGAACGCCCAGTGGATTTCTGGGACATCAAAGGCGTGGTCGAGGGCCTGGCCGAACATTTCAACCTGGAAGTTTCCTTCAGCCGCGCGGAAGACCTGCCGCCCTGGTACAGCCCTTCGGAAGCGGCCTTCGTCAACCTCGAAGGCGGCCGCCGCCTCGGCCATCTGGGCCGTCTAAACAGGAAAGCGGTCAAGGCCTTCGGACTGAAAGACTCCCTGGGCGCGGTCTACCTCTTTGAATTGGACGGCGACGAAATTCTGGCCCGAGGTCTGACCCGTCCGCCCTTCAAACACTGGAGCAAGTTCCCTCAGGTGGAGCGCGACATGGCCCTGGTGCTGGACAAAAACATTCCCGCCGCCGAGGTCAGCGCCGTCATTAAAGCGGAAAAGGGACTGCCTTTGACCGGAGTTTTCATTTTCGACCTCTACGAAGGCGACCAGTTGCCCGAAGGAAAAAAAAGCCTGGCCTTCAGGCTCACTTTCCAGGACGAGGAACGAACCCTGACCGACGAAGAAGTCAACAGGCACTTCAACGTCATAACTGAAAAAATGAATTCGCGCTTTGACGCGACCCTCAGAAGCTGACCCTGGCTGCCTATGCGTTTAATTCTCTCTCTCACAAAAGGACCAGGAGGTTAGCGATGAGCGATTCCGGCCGTCGACCCGCCCGGACGCCGCCCCTGACCAGGCGCGAAGTCGTCGACCGTCTGACGGCCCGGCTGGGTTTGTCGGCGCGCGAGGCCGGCCTCATATTGGACGACTTCCTGGAAATCATAGCCGCGCGTCTTGAAGAAGGCGCGGCGGCGAGCCTAAGGGGCCTGGGCCGTTTCGACACGGCTTTGAGCCCCGCGCGCGTGGCCCGCAACCCCCGCACCGGGGCGGAGGCTCAGGCGCCGGCCCGCCGCCGCGCGGTTTTTGCTTTAAGCCGGACCCTGCGCGAAGAAATGAAAAAAAACCTCGCGTCCGAACCTGAAAATGACTGAGGTTTGCCCTCGCCCGATCCGCCGGAGCAGAAATGGCGCCAGACCCGGAAAAGATTTATTTCAAAATCGGCGAACTCTCGGAGGCGCTGAAGGTGGAAGCCCATGTGCTAAGGTTCTGGGAAAAAGAATTTTCCCAGATTCGCCCTTTACGCGTAGGCCCCCGCAAACGGCTCTACCGCCGCAAAGATTTGGAAACTTTTCGGGAAATAAAGCGCCTGCTCTATGACGAGCGTTTCACCATCGCCGGGGCCAAAAAATGCCTGGAACGACTGGGTGACGGCGGAGGCCTTTTTGACGGCGATAAAATCGGCCAGCGCCCGGAGGCGCCGCCAGGCGCCGAAGAAGCGGCCTCTTTGCGCCGGCTTTTGGACGAAACGCGGCGCGAACTCTTGACCATAAGACAAATTCTATCCGCCGCGCCGGCGGCGGCCTCGCCTTCAACCCGAACCCGAAATAATGAACATGACGACGCCCTCTAAAGACTGTGATTCCGGCGGGGAAGCCGCCTTTTTCGAAAGCCTGGCCCAAAAGGCCCAGGCTTTCTATGGCGCGGCCTATACGCCCCGGGGCCGGGGCCGCTTGTTCGAAGCCGCGGCGGCCAGGCGCGCCAAGCTGTCTCTGAGCTCCATCTCCGACTACCAGAGCCTCTTGCGCCGCGACCCGGCGGAATGGGCTAAACTTTGGCCTTTGGCCCTGGCTGATGAAGACGGCGCTTTCTTCAAACCCCAGGCCCAGTTCGAAGTTGCCGCAGAAGTGCTGGCGGAATGGTCGGTCATGGCCCCGGAGCGGACTTTGCGGGTGCTGTCCCTGGGCTTCGGCCGGGCTCATGAAACGGTTTCGCTGGCCGTTATGCTGGAAGAGAGCGGTTTGCGCGGCAAAAACTGGCAGGTGGAAATTTTTGGGCTGGAACTCAACGAAGAAGCCGTCGGCTTCGCCCGTAACGGCATTTACGACGAAGCCGACCTCGACTGGCTGACCGAGGCCAGGCGCAAAAAATGGTTTACCCCCAGAGCCGGAGGTTGGAGCTTCAAACGCGAATTGGCCCCGCCGACGCTTCTGGCGGCCGGCAACGCCTACGATCCGGCCTCATGGCCTTTCGCCGCGGCGGCCGGCGGTTTCGACCTGATTTTCTGCCGCGGCCTGACTCTTGAAGCCCCGCCGGACGCCCCTGAAAAACTGGCCCGCCTCCTAAGGGAGGTCATGGCGCCGCACGGCTTCATTTTTACCGCCCCGGGCGAATTCCTGCCGGATTCATCCGGCGAACTGGCCCTGGAAGAACGCGCGGGCGTGGTCTATTACCGACGCGACCCCGGCCCGCGCGTCAAGGCCAATGTCCACCACACGCCTAAAAAGAGGCGCGGCGGCGCGGCGGCGGCCCTAGCGCCCCTGCCTCCCCTCAGCCCGCGCGAGCGGAGCCTTTTGGCCGCGGCAAACCAGGCCCTGGCCGGACCGAATCCGGAAGAAGCGGGCAATCTTTTGCGGGAAGCCGTCATCAGCGCCGCGGAGCGCGGCCGCCCCGCGCCCGAGGCCTGGGCATTATGCGCCAGGGCGGAAGAAGCCCTGGGCCGCCCCGCTTCCGCCCGGGCCGCCCGCGAAGCGGCCGAAGCGTTCGCCCGCTAAATGAAGCGCCGGCCGTCAGCCCCTGAAATGGCGGGGCCCAACGAACGGAACAAATGAGCGATGAAACAAAATTTCGCCTACACCAGAGAGTTGCCGGCTATCAGCCCCTGAAATAGCGGGGCCCAACGAACGGAACAAATGAGCGATGAAACAAAATTTCGTCTACACCAGAGAGTTGCCGGCTATCGGCCCCTGAAATGGCGGGGCCCCACTAACGGAACAAATGAGCGATGAAACAAAATTTGAAATTCAAATGTATCTTTGGTATAATTCGGTCATCGGCGGATATCCTCGTGCTTCCTCTTTATAACTTGATTTTACGCGATTTAGAGGATCCGTCGATTTTTTTAGGCTGTTTGACGGAATATTCGGGCTAGCGGGCGTCTGGAGAAAATGATTATGAACGGACGGCGCATATTAGCCGTAGGCGACATTCACGGTTGTCACGCCAAGCTGGTCAAAATACTGTCCCGGCTGGATTTTCAGCCTCAAAACGGCGATATTCTGGTTTTTCTGGGCGATTATATTGATCGCGGCCCCCACAGCTTGGAAGTTCTGGAAACCCTGACCGAGCTGGTGATCAGGAGCCCCGGCAACGTGGTCACGTTGCTGGGCAACCATGAAAAGATGTTTCTCGATTTCATATCCGGGGCCGGCATGCCGCAGCTCTTCGGCGCGGGCCTGGCTTCCACTGTGCGCAGCTTCGCGGCCGGGGACGGCGAGTTCACCCAAAGCCACATGATGTTTCTGCGCAACCTCAAATTATACTATGAAACGGACGACTACATCTTTGTCCACGCCGGCCTCCGGCCGGGGCTGCCGTTGTCCCGGCAGTCCGACAATGACCTGCTCTGGATACGCGACGATTTCCTGAACAACGACTACGACTTCGGCAAAACCATTATTTTCGGCCACACCCCTTTTCAGGAGCCGCTGGTGACTGAAAACCGCATCGGCCTGGACACGGGCGCTGTTTTCGGCGGCCCCTTGACCGCCGTGGTCCTGCCGGAACGGCGTTTTATTTTTGCGGATTGAAGGACCGGGGCGGGATTTTTAGTTAGTTAAGTTCAGCTTCTACTCTGACTAAACAAATAATTAAATATATTAAAAACTCCGGGCGGCGGCTCCCCCGATTTTTTTGCTTGACAAAAAGCCTTATCGGAACTATTAATATTGAGAATCATTTACATAACTAATCTTATGGATAAATTCTCCGCCGCAATGAGGAAAACATGTCGATCATCTCCATGCGTAAAATGGCCGCCCGCCAGAGCGGCACTATCGCCCGGGTCAAGGGCGGAGGCGAGGTGGGGCTTAGAATCCGCGAAATGGGTCTGACGCCGGGCGCGGCCATTGTCATAGTGGGGCGGGCCCCCTTGAACGACCCCGTGCACATCAAACTTTACGGCCACAGCCTGACCCTGAGGAACAACGAAGCCGACCACATCATGGTGGAAGTGGCCGCGGCCCCCTCCGGCGCGGAGGGGGCCGAATGAGCGGCGACAAGCGGATCGTCATCGGTCTGGCCGGGAACCCCAACGCGGGCAAAACCAGTCTCTTCAACAAGCTCACCGGCCTAAGGGCCCATGTCGGCAACTATCCCGGGGTCACAGTGGAACAAAAATGGGGCGAATTGTCGCACAGGGGCCGCACCATAAAGGTGGTGGATCTGCCGGGAACCTATTCGCTCAACTCCTATTCGCTGGATGAACGGGTGGCCCGTGATTTTCTCATCAACGAGCGGCCCGACCTGGCGGTCAACGTCATAGACACGACCAACCTTGAACGCAATCTCTATTTGACCCTTCAGTTCCTCGAATTGGGTCTCCCCGTCGTCCTGGCCATGAATATGATGGATCTTTCTTCGGCCCGGGGCATCTCTATAAACATGGCTCAACTGGAAGCCGGCCTCGGGGTTAAGGCCGTCCCGATAGTGGCCACGAGCGGCAAAGGCCTGGAAGCGCTTTTAGACAAAGCGCTGGAGACGGCCGACGAGCCCGACCGGGCCTGGCGCCCCCTGAAAATCAGCTATGGGCCGGACATAGACGAGGCCATTGAGGTCATTGAAGAGCAAGTCAAAAACTCCACCCTGCCGGCGCGGAAAATGCCGGCCCGCTGGCTGGCCGTCAAATGCCTTGAGGGCGACCCGGCGGTCGGGGAACTTTTCGCCGGCGAGGCCTCCCAGGCGGCGGTCCTGGCGGAGGGGACGAGGAAAAGACTGGCCGCCCGCCTGCGCCTAGCGGCGGACGACGAGTTGGCAGGCCTGATGACCGACCGCCGTTACGGTTTTCTGGCCGGCCTGTGCCGCGCGGCGATTACGCGCACGCGCCAGGACGTCAGGGAAATCAGCGACGCCATCGACAAAATTCTTTTGAACCGGCTGCTGGCCCCCGTCTTTTTTCTGGCTGTGGTCTACGGCTTGTATGAATTCACCTTTTGGGCCTCCGGGCCGGTGGTCGGCTGGCTGGAGTCGTTTTTTGAATTTCTGGGCGAGACCGCCGGAAACAATATGCGGGACGGGCTGCTGAAAGACCTGGTTCTGGAAGGCCTCATCGGCGGCGTCGGCGGCGTGCTGGGCTTCGCCCCGCTTATAGCCTTCATGTTCATCGGCATCTCCATTCTGGAAGACTCTGGTTATATGGCCCGGGCGGCCTTTATTTTAGACCGCGTCTTCCGGGCCTTCGGCCTTCACGGCAACTCCGTGACGGCCCTGATCGTCGGCGGCGGCATCGCCGGCGGCTGCGCCATTCCCGGCGTCATGGCCACGCGCACCCTGCGCGATCCCAAAGAACGCATCGCCACTATTCTGGTCGCCCCCTTCATGACCTGCGGGGCCAAACTGCCGGTCTTCATGATGATCGCGAACGCCTTTTTCAGCGAAAACGCGCCCGCGGTCATGATGGGGCTGACCGTCTTCGGCTGGGCCGCCGCCCTGGTCAGCGCCAAGATTCTACGCATTTTCGTTCTGCCCGGCCAACCCGCTCCGTTCGTCCTGGAACTGCCGCCCTACCGCCGGCCCACCTTCAGCGGGGTGTTGCTGCACGCCTGGGAAAGAACCTGGAGCTACGTGAAAAAAGCCGGCGCCGTCATCGTCGGCGTGACTGTCGTCATCTGGCTGATGATGACCTTTCCCAAACTGCCCGAAGAGCAGAAAGCCTTTTTTGAAGGGCGAATAGAGGCATCAGCCGCCTTGATCGAAAACGCGCGAAACTCCGAAGGGCTTCCCCCGGGCCTGATCGAGGCCCTGGAAAAAGAAAAAGCCGCCATCGGGCGCGAAGAATCGTCCGCCGGCCTGCGCTGGAGCCTGGCCGGGAAAATAGGTCAGGCTCTGGAGCCGCTGAGCCGGCTGATCGGCTTTGACTGGCGCGCCAACATCGCCCTGGTCGGCGGGTTTGCGGCCAAGGAGGTCGTTCTTTCCACCCTGGGCACGGCCTATGCTATAGACGCGGGCGCGGCGGCGGAAGGAGAAGGGCTCGATGGAGAGGAAACCCTGAGGCAACGCCTGGGCGAGCGCCTGGCCTCTGACGCGGCCTGGTCGCCCCTGGCCGCCGTTTCCCTGATGGTCTTCGTTCTGATCTATGCGCCCTGCTTCGTCACCATTGTCGTGATTTACCGGGAAATCGGCCTCAAGTGGGCCGTGTTTTCCCTCATCGGCAGCACCGTTTACGCCTACCTGATCTGCCTGGCGCTCTATCAGGGCGGCGGAATTTTCGTCTAAGCGAAGCCTGGCCTGAAATCAAGGGCCTTGAAGAAGAATTCGCCAGCCCGACCGCCGCTGCGCCCAGCCCTGGCCCCGCCGCAAATAATCATTTGCGACAGGGCCTTTTTGTGGTATGATTTTCAGAATGGAAAATCGTTTCCCGCCCGCTTTCGGGCGGTCGTTTGCAAACACTAGCTAACCCTAAGGAGGTAGGCTGATGAAGTTCGTTAAAGTCCTGGCGGGCGCCGCCCTGGCCGTTTTCATGTTCGCCGGCTTGGCCCAGGCCCAGATCAAAATCGGCGTTTATCTTCCTTTGACCGGCCAGAACGCTTTTGGCGGCCAACTGGAGCTTGAAGGCGTGGAACTGGCGGCCAAAGAAATTCCCGAAGCCCTCGGTCAAAAAATTCAACTGATCGTCATGGACAACAAGTCCGACAAAATGGAAGCGAACAATGCGGTCAGACGCCTGATTGAGCGCGACAAGGTCGTGGCCATAATCGGCACCTACGGTTCGTCTCTGGCCATGTCGGGCGGCGAAGTGGCGGAAGCGGCGAAAATTCCCGTGGTGGGCACCTCCTGCACCAACCCGCTGGTGACCCAGGGCAAAACCTATTATTTCCGCGCCTGTTTCATCGACCCCTACCAGGGGGCCGGGGCCGCCACCTATGCGGCCAAAAACCTTGAGGCCAAGAAAGCCGCCGTGCTCATCGACGTCTCCAACGACTATGCCGTGGGCCTGGGCGCCTTCTTCGAGCGCTCCTTCATCGCCCTCGGCGGCGAAATAGTCTCCAAGCTGAAATACAATTCCGGCGACCAGGATTTCACGGCCCAGCTCACCGAAATCATCAGCCAACAGCCCGACGTGCTCTTCATGCCCGCCTACTTCGCTGAAGGCGGCATAATCATGAAGCAGGCCAAGGAACTCGGCGCGAAATTCCGCATCATGGGCGGCGACGCCATGGACAACCCTGAAACCGTCAGCATCGCCGGCGACGCGGCCGAAGGCTTTATCCACACCTCCTTCCCCTACGACTCGAATATGCCCGACATGAATGATGAGGCCAAGCGGTTCACCGCGGCCTGGAAGGCCGCTTATCCCAATAAGGAGCCCAACGTCAACGCGGCTCTGGGCTACGCCAGCTACGTCATGATCATCGACGCCCTCAAACGCGCCGGCAAAGCCGAGCCGGCGGCCATCACCACGGCCCTGGCCGCCACCAAAGACCTGAACACCCCGCTGGGTCTTTTGACGCTGGATCAGGACCACAATCCTCAAATGCCCGTGGGCATCATTGAAATCAAGGACGGCAAGCGCGTCTACGTCGGCGAAGTGCAGCCCGCCGAATAGAAGCCGCCTCAAGGGCAAGGGGGCCGCACCGTCCAATAGGCTCCCTTGCCTTCTTTTTCTCTCTTTCTCTCCGGGTCCGCAACTTTCCCCGCCCCAAGCGGAGGCCAATGACTTCAGACCTTTTCATTCAGAATCTGTTCAACGCCCTGACCGTGGGTTCGCTCTATGCCCTCATAGCCATAGGCTACAGCATGGTCTACGGCATTTTGCGCTTCATCAACTTCGCCCATGGCGACATATTCATGGTCGGCGCCTATTTTATTTTCTTCGCCGCCGCGCATCTGCCCTGGCCCCTGGCGGCGGCGGTCGCCATCGGCGGCGCCAGCTTAATGGGCATAATCGTGGATCGGGTCGCCTACCGCCCCTTAAGGGAGGCCCCGCGCATTTCCGCCCTGATCAGCGCCATCGGGGTCTCTTTCCTTCTGGAAAACCTGGGTCTGGTGGTTTTTACCGGCCTGCCGCGCCCGGCCGTGCAGCCGCAGTGGATGGTGGACCCCATCACCCTCGGCTCCATCCGCATTCTGCCGTTGTCGTTTTTAGTGCCGGCGGTCACGGCGATTCTGGTGCTGGGCCTTTTGTGGATAGTCTACCGCACCCGGCCGGGCCTGGCCATGCGCTCCATTTCCCGCGACATCGAAACCACCCGGCTGATGGGCGTCTCTATCGACCGCATCATCGCCATGACCTTCGGCCTGGGCTCAGCCCTGGCCGCGGCCGCCGGCATCATGTGGGCCATACGCTATCCCCAGATTCACCCTTTCATCGGCGTCATGCCCGGTTTTAAGGCCTTCATCGCCGCCGTGGTCGGCGGCATCGGCTCCATCCACGGGGCGGTTCTGGGCGGCGTTCTCCTGGGCACGGTGGAAATCATGGCCGTGGCCTTTTATCCCTCCATGTCCGGCTACCGCGACGCTTTCGCCTTTGTGCTGCTGATCGTCATCCTCTTGTTCAAGCCCACCGGCCTTATGGGAGAAAAGCTGGAGGACAAGATATGACGGGCCCGCTGAAGCATAACGCCGTCCGCAACAGCCTTTCAACTCTGGCCTTCCTTGTCGCCGGCTATCTGGCCTTAAGCTGGGCCGAGGCCAATTTCGACGGCTATCAGACCCAGCTTTTGAACCTGGTGGCCATCAACGCCATTCTGGCCGTGTCGCTGAACTTCATCTACGGCTTCTCCGGCATGTTTTCCCTCGGCCACGCCGGCTTTATGGCCATCGGCGCCTACGTCAGCGCCCTCTGCATCCTGCCGCCGGCGCAAAAAGAATTGCTTTGGCTATTGGAGCCGATTTACGGCCCGCTGGCCGCCCTGGAAACGCCTTTCGTCGTCTCCGTTCTTCTGGGCGGCCTGGCCGCGGCGGCGACGAGCCTGTTGATCGCGTTGCCGGTCATGAGGCTGGGCGGCGACTATCTCGGCATAGCCACCCTGGGCTTCGCCGAAATCATCCGGGTGCTTTTCACCAACCTCGCCTACTTGACGAACGGGGCCATCGGCCTCAGGGGCATTCCGTCATATGCCGGCATATGGTGGAACTACGGCTGGCTGGCCGTAACCCTCTTCGTCGTCTTAAGCATGCTGAAAAGCAATTTCGGCAATGTTCTCAAATCCATACGCGACGATGAAATCGCCGCCGGCGCCATGGGCATAAACACCAGCGGCTACCGCACCATGGCCTTTTGCCTGGGCGGCTTTTTCGCCGGCGTGGGCGGCGCGCTGATGGGTTCGCTGGTCACCACCATCGAGCCTAAAATGTTCAACTTCCAATTGACCTTCAACATACTTTTGATCGTCGTGGCCGGCGGCCTCGGCTCAATCACCGGCAGCGTCGTCGGCGCGGCCGCCATCACCCTTCTTTTGGAGTGGCTGCGCATCGTTGAAGCCCCCTTGACATTGAACTTCGCCCTGGCCGCCGACGATCCGCAGCTATGCGCCGCCGCCTTGGCGGTCTGTTTGGCCTCGGGCGTTTTCTGGCTGCGCAAATGGCGTCGAGGCGCCCGCCGGCCGGCGGCGGCCCTGGCTGGCCGGCTAATCCGGGGGCTGACCCTGGCCCTGGCCCTGACCGCCCTGGCCCTGGCCCTGACTCTGGCCCTGGCCCTGGCTCTGGCTTTTCTCGGGCTTGAAATGTTCCCGGACTTCACGCTGGACGTGCCCGGCATACCCGGGATGCGCATGGTGATTTTCTCCGTCGCCCTGATGTGCATTATTCTTTTCCGCCGCGAGGGCTTATTGGGCGTCAGGGAATTTTCGTGGGACGGCTTTTATGACCGATTGGGCCGGTTGGCCCGGCGATTAGGTTCGGGAGGCCGCTGATGGAAGCCGACGCTCGCGCAGAGAACGAAAACGGCCTTGTGCTGGAACTTAACGAGGTCGCCATGCGTTTCGGCGGCGTGGCGGCCATTGACGGGCTGACCATGGCTGTGCCCCCCAAAAAGGTGGTCGGGCTTATCGGCCCTAACGGCGCAGGCAAAACCACGGTCTTTAATGTCGTCACCGGTTTCTATCAGCCCACCGCCGGCAGCGTCGCCTTTGAAGGCCGCCCTTTAAGCGGCCTGACGCCCCAGGCTATCTGCGCCCTGGGCATTGCCCGCACTTTTCAAAATATCCGCCTTTTCGCCCAGGGCACCGTTCTTGACAACGTCATGGTCGGCTGCCATGTGCGCCGTCGCTGTCAATGGTGGATGGCCCCCCTGTGTCTGCCCCGTTTTTTCCGTGAGGAAAAAGAAATCCGTTTGAAATCATACCGCCTGCTGGAACGCCTGGGCCTGGCCCCGCTGGCCGGCGAAATCGCCTCGTCGCTGCCCTATGGCGCGCAAAGGCGCCTTGAAATAGCCCGAGCCCTGGCCACCGACCCCAGCTTTCTTCTGCTGGACGAACCGGCCGCCGGCATGAATCCGCAGGAAAGCGCCGACCTGATGCGTTTTATTGAAGAAATTCGCCGCGAGTTCGACCTGACCATCCTGATGATAGAGCACGACATGAAAGTGGTCATGGGCGTCTGCGCCCACATCTGGGTTTTGCAGTACGGCCGGCTCATCGCCGAAGGCGACCCCGACCAGATTCGCGGCAACCCCGAAGTCATAAGCGCCTATCTCGGCGGCGGCCCTAAAGCGGAAGCTTAGCGGAAGGTCCCCAATGCTCGAACTAAAAGACCTGCATGTGCGCTACGGCGGCATTCACGCCGTTCAGGGCGTGAACATGAAAGTGAATAAAGGCGACATCGTCACCCTTATCGGGGCCAACGGAGCCGGCAAAAGCAGCATCGTGCGTTCCATCGCGGGCTTAGTGCGCGGCGTCTCCGGGGAAATGCTCTATACCGGGCGCGACGGCGAAACCATAAACCTCGTCGGCTCAATGCCGGAAAAAATAGTAAAGAAGGGCATTGCCCTGAGCCCGGAAGGCCGCCGCATCCTGCCGCACCTGACTGTGGCGGAAAACCTGACCCTCGGCGCCTACAGCCGCGTCGACAAAAAGGCCATTGAGGAAGACCGCCAATGGGTCTACAGTCTGTTTCCGCGCCTTCAGGAGCGCCACTGGCAAAAGGGCGGCACCCTCTCCGGGGGCGAACAGCAGATGCTGGCCGTCGGGCGCGCCCTGATGAGCCGCCCGGACCTTCTGATGCTCGA
Organism: Candidatus Adiutrix sp.; assembly: GCA_031273445.1. Classification (GTDB taxonomy): domain Bacteria; phylum Desulfobacterota; class Desulfarculia; order Adiutricales; family Adiutricaceae; genus Adiutrix. The sequence continues at coordinate 11,813 of JAISRV010000297.1, forward strand.
CGAGCCTTCCCTGGGGCTGGCCCCCATTCTGGTCGAGGAGATTTCCGCCATCATCAAAGCCCTCAACGCCGACGGCCAAACGATTCTTCTCATCGAACAAAACGCCTACGCCGCCCTGTCCATCGCCAACCGCGCCTATGTTCTGGAAGTCGGGGCTATAGTTCTGGAAGGCTCCGGCCAGGGCCTCCTGCACAATCCCCAAGTCAAAGAAGCCTACCTCGGCGGCTGAAAATGCCCGCCGCCCCTCTCAGCCATGGTCCGTATTAGAAGCATGCGCCCTCGCCGCTAATTAACAAAAAGCGCCTGCCCGGCTTTCAGGGCGAAATTGAAGACCGGCCCCGGCACGAGGCCCAGACCCACCACGATCAGGGCCAAGAGGCCGGCCCCGGCCAAGCTGAAGGCGCCGGAGTCCGGGGCCGCGCCGGGGACAGGGTCGTCTTCGCCCTCGGCGTAGGCATGTCGCACCAGGGAGAGATAGTAGAAGACGGCTATGGCGCTGTTCAGGCAGAGAGTGATCACCAGCCAGTCATAGCCGTGGCCCCAGGCGCCGACGACCAGCCAGAGTTTCCCGATGAAGCCGATGGTCGGCGGGAGCCCCACCAGGGAAAAGGCGGCCGCGGCCAGAGACAGGGCCAGCCAGGGCGACCGTTTCGACAGGCCGTTCAAATCGCGGTAAGTCAGGTTGCGGCCGTCCGGGGCCACGCGGCTGATGACCCAGAAGCACAGAAGATTCATCGCCAGATAGGCCGCGGCGTAAAAGGCGGAGGCGGCCAGACCCGCGGGCGTGCCCGGCGTCAGGCCGACCAGCAGATAGCCGGCATGGGCCACGGAAGAGAAGCCCAGCATACGTTTGAGGTCTTTCTGGGCCAAAGCGCAGAGATTGCCGAAGGTCATGGAGAGCGCCGCCAGAATGGCCAGCATATTGGCCAGGTCGCCGCCGGGCGCGATCAGGGCCCCCAGGCGCGTCAGAACGACGATGGCCCCCATTTTGGGCAAAGTGGCCACATAGGCGGCGGTTTCGTTGCTGGCCCCCTGGTAGACGTCAGGGCACCAGAAGTGAAAGGGGAACAGGGCCAATTTAAAGAACAGGCCGGCCAGAAAAAGCGACAGGCCGATCGTGGCCAGGGGGTTGCCGGAGAAGCTCCAGTCGCGCCCCGCCAACTCGGAGAGATAGGTGGTTTGCTGGCTGGCCATGATCCAGGACAGGCCGTAAAGGGCCAGGGCGGTGGCCGCCGCGCCGAAGAGGATGTATTTGATGCCCGCTTCGGCCGCGCCTTTGGACCTGGCCCGAAGGGGAATCAGAATATAAAGGCTGTATGAGGCCAGTTCCATGGCCAGATAGATGGCGACCAGTTCGGCGGCCGAAGCCATGAAGATCAGGCCCCAGGCGGAAAAAGACAGGAAGAGGAAATAGTCCAGGCGCTGGCCTTCCTCCAGGGTCGGCTGTTTGCGGGCGTTGACGACCGCCACGCAGAAGCCGGCGGCCACCAGTAATTTGAAAAGCTGCGACAGGGCGTCGATCTTATAGCAGCCCCAGAACATGACCCCGCGCGCGGCCAGGCTCCCGGCGGCGACCGCCGCCAGCGCCCCCGTCAAAAACGGCAGCGCCGCGAGAATGGCTTCCGGGACGGCGGGATATTTTTCGGCGAAAAGCGTGCCCGCGAACAGAATCATCGCCAGGAGAAAAAAGGCCAGCTCCGGCAAAAGCGACAGGATGTCGAAATTCATAGCCGTCGTCATGATAGGGGCTCCTGCTGGTCGTCAAGGGGCATAAGAGGGGGCCTCGTCTTCTCTGAGGGGCGGGAGGCGCCGGCCTCCCGGTTCGCCTCCAGGCGGCCGGGAGAAATCGCCCCGGCCGCCCCGGAAAGGCCGGGGGCCGCCGGGCCGGCCAGGCTTGGCGGCGGGGTCAGGGGGAAAAGGTCCTTACGCTGTTCGAAAGCCTCCACCGTGGCTTTGATGGAAGGATCGACGACGCTTAAAAGACCGGAAGGGGCCAGCCCCAGGTAGAAGACGAAAACGGCCGGAAGCGCCATATAGGCCCATTCCCGGGCCTTCAAGTCAGGCCAGCCGCGCCCCTGAGCCGAACTGGGCCGGCCCCAGGCCATTTTGAGGGTGACCCGCAGCATATAGGCCGCGGCCAGCATGGCCCCGGGAACGATCAAAAGGCCGACCAGGGGCGCGTTAAAACCGCAAATGGTCGTTATGTCCCCGAAAGCGGCGGCGATGACCAGAAATTCGCCGACGAAGCCGTTAGTGCCGGGGAAGCCGAAGGAAGCCAGCCCGAAGAGGCCCCAAAAAAACATGAAAGCGGGCAGATATTTGCCCAGCCCGAGGTTGTCGGCGATTTCCCGGCTGTGGC
>JAISRV010000300.1 GCA_031273445.1 Candidatus Adiutrix sp.
TATTACCTTCGATGTTTTTCCCCCAATAGTCAGGCGTAATGAAGGAAAAAGTTAGGCTGGCCTGCGCATCCACGTCAACCAGAAGGACACGTTTACCACGCCGAGCAAGCTCCGCAGCACTATTAGCTGTAGTTGTAGTTTTCCCGACACCGCCCTTGTAGTTCATCACAGATACAACTTGCATAAGATGCTCCAACTTGAGGGTATACTGGCCATGGTTAGTAATAGGTTAGTAAACGCAACAAGGGCTTAGGGCTTGTCGGCCCTAAGCCCTTGATTTAACTGGTAGCGGGGTCAGGATTTGAACCTGAGACCTTCGGGTTATGAGCCCGACGAGCTACCTGACTGCTCCACCCCGCAATATTTTTCTAAGATAACACTGCTTTGGAGATATGTCAAGAAAAAAACGACCGAAAAAAACGACCGACAGAAAAGCCTCACTTCGCGGCGAAGTTTCGTTCGCGGCCAGTCTAGAACAAACGTTTGTTTTGTTGCGGCGGGACTCTCAGCCGCCTTCATCCGGAACGGCTTCATGGCCCTCTTTAGGCCTCTGGTTGCAGGTTTCGCCATTTGGTTTATAATTGGGTCGTGCTCGCCCGCCCGCCGTCGGCCCGCCGTCGGCCGGAGCAGTCGGCGGCCGGATTAAGGAGATGAACGTGTATTTTGAAAAAAGCGGCCCCGGCAATGCCGCGGCGACCATTTCGCTGGCTCTCGAAGCGGCGGAGAAGAAGAAGATCGACCATATCGCGGTCGCCTCGAATTCCGGGGCCACGGCCGAACTTCTGGCCGGCTGCGGCCGGAATGTGGTCTGCGTCTCTCATGCCTACGGCTTTCAGGGCAAGGGGCAAAATGAAATGACCGACGCGGCCCGCGGGCGTCTTCAGGCGGCCGGAATCAGGGTCATCACCGCCACTCATGTTTTAAGCGGGGTGGAAAGAGCCGTCAGCCGCCGGAACGGCGGCATGTACCCGGCCGAAATCATGTCCGACGTTTTACGCATGTTCGGTCATGGGCTCAAGGTCTGCGTCGAAATAGCGGTCATGGCTCTGGACGGCGGCCTCATCCCCTATGGAGAGAAGATCATCGCCATAGGCGGGACTTCCAGCGGGGCGGATACGGCTCTCGTCATGACCCCGGATCACGCCAACGATATTTTCAAGACCAGAATCCACGAAATTATCTGTAAACCGTATTGACGCGCGCGGCAAGCCTCGGCTTCCATCGACTCGCCGAATGAACATATCAAGCGCGATTTCGTCAAAGCCCAAAATCACGATACTTTCGCCGCCGAGGCGCCCGCGATGTTTAATGGCCGGGTCTGCCTATCAAGCTCATTTCGTCGGCGGTTCGGAGAATAAATGCATTTCAGCCTGGTAAGAATTTCAACGCCTCACATGCGCAACGTGCGCTGTTTCGACGATTCCATATTGCCTATGTATTACGCCCTGCGCAGACTGGGCTACAAAGTGGAGATACGCCGCGATTCCATGAATCCCGCCAGCCTGAATATATGTTACGGCTCAAATTATGACCCTTTGGGCCAATGGACGCCCCTGCCCGCCAACAGCGTGATCGTAAACCTGGAGCAGCTGACCAGCCCCGGCTACCCCTGGCTGAAAAACGAGGCTTATTTTGAGCTCCTGTCCCGCCATGAGGTCTGGGATTTCAGTCGGCAAAACATCGAATATCTGGCCGGGCGCGGCTTGGTCGCCGCCTTTCTGCCCCAGGGTTATGTGCCGGAAATGACGCGCCTTAAGCCGGGCGCGATTGAAAATCAGGATGTCCTGTTCTATGGCGCTTTGACGCCCCGACGGCGAGCCGTTCTGGCGGAACTGACCGCCAAAGGCGTCCGGGTCAACTGCCTGACCCGCGCCTACGGCGCCCGCCGCGATCAGGCCATTTATACCGCCAAGCTTTTTCTGAATATCCATCACTCCGTTCCCGCCAGTCTGGAAGTCGTTCGTCTCGGCTATATTCTGGCCAACTCCAGGGCGGTCGTTTCCGAATTGAATCCAGACACCTACCATTACCCTGAACTGGCCGGCGCCTGCGCCTTCAGCCCCTACGACGGCCTGGCGGAGACGACTCTTGAGCTGCTGAAGGATGCGGACAGGCGCGGCCGTCAGGCCCGACAAGGCTTTGAAGCCTTCTCTGCCCTTGATCTGTGCGGCGCCCTGGAGAAGCTGCTCGGACGCCGCGCCGCGCGCGGCCTGGGCGCCGATTTCGCGCCCGCCACGCCGACCCGCCCCCTGGGCGACTTTGCCGAGCCCCGGCCTGATCTCATCAACGCCGGCTCAGGCGCGGATTTTCGCAACGAGGCTTTGAATATAGACGTCGATCCGCGCTTCAGCCCGGACCTGGTTCTGGATCTGGCCCTCCCCCTGGACATGTCGGCGACGCATGAGACGGCCAGGTTCGGCGAAATCAGGCTGAGGCCCGGCTCTTTTTCGCGCATCGTCTGTTTCGGGCTTTTGGGCCTGGTGGCCGACCGCGCGGTTTTTATGCGCAACATGCTGGCTCTTTTGGCCGAAGGCGGCGAGATGCTGCTCTCCGTGCCCTATGACTTGTCGCTGGAGGCGGCCGGGGCCGGGTCTTTCAATGAAGGCTCCTGGAAAAACGAGGCCGGGGAAAACCGGCTGCTGGAAGGGGAGGGGGCCCGCTTCGAAGTGGAGCGTCTCGACTATGTTCTGTCCGATTTCGGCCGGGCGCGTCAGGCCGGAGGCGCGAGCCCGGAAACTTTGCGGGTCACGCCCCGGGCCATATCGGAAATGCATGTTTTACTGCGCAAAAGGGCCCTTACGGATGACGACCGGGCCAGGCGGCTGGCCCTGACGCGCGAATGCTACGACCGCCCGGTCATAGACTGGGAAATTCGCGAACAGGAGGCGGACGAAGCCAGGCGCGGGCAGCCCCGGCTGCCCGGCCGGCTGGGCCTGGGCTGGCGGCTGCTGCGGCTGCGCCTCAGGCGCTGCCGTTACCGGTTTAACGCCAAACACGCCAAGGACGCCGGCCGTTATCAGGATAAGCTGAAAGAGCTGGACCTGGAGATAGAGTCCGTCCGCCGCCTGGCCGCCCATTTCAAAGCCTGAGCCGCGACCCCGTCAGCCAAGCTGAATAGGAATATTTTTTAAAAATGCCGAAGTTTGAAACTCACATAGCCGTGTCCTCGCTAGGATCGGCTCTCCTGACCGCCTACGGCGCGGCCCGCTTCGGCTGGGACGGCGTTATTCCCGCATTGGCCTTTATTTCCGGAGCGGCCGGGGGCATGGCGCCCGATCTGGATTCCGACGCCTCCAAGCCGTTGCGCCTCGCGGGCTTGACGGCGGGCGCGGCGGCGGCGGCCGGCCCCGCCGCCTTCGTTTCCGCTTCCGGCAGTTTTCTGAACCGCCCCTGGGGCGCCGAGGCCGTCATCGCCGCCGCCGCCGCCGCTTTCGTCCTCTTCAATTTTTTGGCCGTCGAAACCTTCAGGCGTCTGACGCGGCACCGGGGCCTTTTCCACAGCCTGGCTGTCCCCTTTCTCTACGCCGGCCTCATGGCCTGCCTGGCCGCGCCATATGGCGCCGACGCTTCCATGGCCGTCTGGCTCCTGGGCGTTTTCGGCGTCTTCAGCCATCTGGCGCTGGATGCGGCCCAGAGCCTGTCGCTCAACCCGCTCAAACTGGCTACCGGCGACCTGGGCGCTTCCACCCGGTTGTGGCTGGCCACGGCCGGCGTCACTATCCTGGCTTTCACCCGCCTGACGAAAATATAGAAGGAACTAACCGCACAGGACGCTAGTCTTCAGCCTCCGAACCGCCTTTGGCGGCGGCCGGGCCTTGCCGTAGCTTGAGGGCCGCCGTCAGAATGATCATTCCGCCGATCAGGGCGCGAAAGGTGATGGGATCATGGAAGATCAGCCAACTGGACAGGGCGCCGCCGAAGACTTCCAAAGTGCCGATGACGCCGACTTTGTAGGGGGCCAGCCAGCGCAGAGCCGCGTAACCCATGAGCATGGCCGTCAGGGCGATGACCGCCAGACCGACGGCGGCCCCGACGGGGCGGGCCCCGCCCAGGCCGGTGGGCAGGTCCAGCGCCGCGATCGCCGCGAAAAGGCCGATCAGCGACCAGAGACTGTAATAGAACACCGGCTCAAGACCGCAGTTTTCGTCGCCCAGGCGGCTGGCCAGCACAAAGCCGAGACCATAGAGCGCGGCCCCGCCCAGGCCGATAAAGTGGCCCGGGTCCAGAGCCAACCCGGCGGATGAATCAGGCCAGATAAGGACGAGGCAGCCGCAGAAGGCCAGAGCGGCCAGGGCGCCGTCGCGAAGGCTTATTGAACTGGAATTTATGAAATAGGCGAAGACTACCGAGAGAGCCGGATACAGATACAGCAGAACCAGGGCCTGGTAGAGCGGTATTCTGGCGATGGCGGTGGTGGTGCAGATGGTCGACAGAGAACCGCACAGGCCGATCAGGAGCAGGAGTTTTTTGTTTCCGCCGAAAAGCCGCTTTTTGAAGGCGCGGGCCGCCATAACCGTCACGATCACGCCCACGAGGCCGCGGACGACTAAAATCCCCGCCACCGACAATTCGTCGATCATAAAGCGGACGCCCACATTCAGACAGCAATAGGCCAGGGCCGAACCGAAGGCCAGCGCCGCCCCGGGATCGGCTATTTTCGCGTTCGGCAAAGCGACCTCGTTTCAGCCTTAAATCTGTAGGCCAGGTTGAACTTTGCGGCAGCCCAGCTGCCGGGACAATTTGGCCGCGCATTCAATAATCTTTCCCGGCAGATTCTTCAGGGGCTTGATGCGGCCGGAGGGGCCGGAGACGCTGAGGGCGTAGGCGGGATAAGCGTTAAAATCGAGAATGGGGGCGCCCACGCAATAAAGCCCGGCGGCCAGTTCCTCATTATCGACCGCATAGCCGTTTTTGCGCACGCGGGCCAGGGCTTTCCTCAATTTCTCGACATTGGTGATGGTGTTGGGGGTCATGGCGTCCAGCATGACCAGACGCTCGAAATAAGCGTCCAGGTCGCCCTCGGGCAGAAAGGCCAAAATGGCCTTGCCCAGGGCGGTGATATAGGCCTGACAGGAGGTGCCCACGCCGGAATCCATGCGTAAAAGCTCCTGACTTTCCACTTTGTCCAGATAGATGATTTTATCGCGGTCCAGGATGCCCAGGTTGAC
>JAISRV010000316.1 GCA_031273445.1 Candidatus Adiutrix sp.
GACCCCGCCGGCCCAGCCGAGCATTTACAATGAGAATAGCCAGTCGCCCCCGGAGAGGGGCGACGGAGCGAAGCGACAGGTTGAGGCGGGGGAAAGGACTGTCGGCGGGCAAAAATCGCATTTTTTGCCCGTCTCCGACCCCGCCGGCCCAGCCGATCACTCACAATTTAAAAGGAGTTCGGACATGAAAGCTTGGCAGGCCGATTTGGCCATTATCGGGGCGGCCTGCATCTGGGGCCTGTCTTTCATTTTTACCCGCTGGGGCCTGGGCGACTGTTCGCCCGCGCTTTTTCTCGCCTGCCGTTTCGGGGCGGCGCTGGCGGTCTGTCTCGTTCTTTTCGGCCGCCGCCTCAAGGGCGTCTCCCCCCTGGCCGTCAGGCGCGGCCTGACTTTGGGCTTCTTCATGGGCGCGGGCTATCTGCTCCAGACTTACAGCGTCAATTTCACCGAGGTCTCGCGCGCGGCCTTCATCGCGGCCATGACCCTGCCGGCCATCCCGGTGGTCTCCTTCATTCTCTTTCGCGAACGCATCAGGCGGCACAACCTCATCGGCGTCGTCCTGGCCCTGGCCGGGCTGTATCTTATGCTTGACCCGCAGTTTTCCGGCCTGCGCTCGGGCGACGTCATCGCTTTTCTGTCCGTGCCCATGTGGGCGCTCTATCTCATTTACATGAACGTCTACACCGAAGGCGAAGAAGGCTTCGACTTCACCGCCCGCCTCCTGATCCTTCAGTTCATCGGGGCCCTGCCCCTGGCGCTGGCCGCCGCCCTGGTCTTTGAATCGGGGCTCATCCCGCCCCTTCACCCGGACCTGGGCAAGGGCTTGACCCTCACCGGCCAGTTTATGGCCGGGCTTCTCTTCTGCGCGCTTTTGGCCTCCATCGGCATCGTCTTCATCCAGACGGCCTGCCAGAAATACACCACCCCCCTCCAGGCCATGCTTTGCTTCCAGTTCGAGCCGGTGACGGCCACGGCGGCGGCTGTTTTGCTTCTGGGGGAAGAGGTGGGGCTCATCGCGGCGCTCGGCGCGGCCGTCATCATCGGCGGCGTTCTGGTTTCCGAAGTGGGCGGCATTTTGGCGGCGGCCAAAGCGGAGCGGCCGGCTTGAGCCGTTCCGCGAACGAACGGAACAAATGAGCGATGAGACAAAAAATGAGACAAAAAGTTTTCAGCCCCTGAAATGGCGGGGCGTAACGAACGGACCAAATGAGCGATGAGACAAAATCAAAAAAATCATGTGGGGTGAGTCCTTGCGGGCTGGAGGACGAATCGTTCGTGTTCGTCAGCTACGCCCATATGGATGCGGGGAGAGTATTCCCGATAATAGAGAGCCTTGGCGCGAGCGGATTTTCGATATGGTATGACAAGGGCATAAACATCAGTTCGACCTGGACCGATGAAATCGCCGCGGCCATAATGAAATGCAAAATTTTTATCGCCTTCATAACCAGGGAGTCGGTCGGCTCCCAGTATGTCCGCGCGGAGATCGAATACGCGCTCAACCATAAAATAAGGATAATCCCCGTCTATCTTGACGGCATGGAGGTGCTGCCCCCCGGCCTCGCGCTCGGCCTGAACTCGACCCAGGGCATCACCGACACGAGAGATTCAGCGGAAATCGCCTCCTTGATCCGCGAAGCCCTTGATTTCAACAAAGTGGCGAGGAAAAACGAAAATCTCTCCGCCCCGGCCGCCGGCCAAAAAAACGGCCCTGAAAGACCGGGTTCTTCCAAAAAATTCCGCCTGGCGATGGCGGCCGCGGCCGTCCTGGCGGTCTTCGCGGTCTGGCTGTCGGTTCAGGGCCTGGGGCGGGCCAGGGGAGCAGCCTATTCCGTCAGCCTGGCCAAAACAGCCTACGCGCCGGCCGAGCAAATCCATATAAACGTATCGGGGCTGTCGCAGGGCATGATTGACGACGGCGCCATAGTCGGCCTTTGCCGGGCCGACGCGCCGCACGGAGAGTTCGCGTCGAGCGAGTTCGTCCGCGACAGGGAGGCGAGCTTCAGGCTTTACGCCCCTCTGGAGGCCGGAAAGTACGAGATTCGGGGCTATGTCAGCGGCAACGCCCTGGAAGAGGCGACTGTGGCGGCGAGGGTCCCGATTACGGTCGAGGGCGGCGCCGCGGGGGCCTTCTCGCTGGAAATCGACAAGCGGGAGTATGGCCCCGGCGAAAGCATCCGGACCAAGGTGGCCGGCGTCCCGGGATATATGCTTGACGACGGCGCCATACTGGGCGTTTACGAGGCCGGGGCGCCGCACGACAAATTCAGAACCTATGTGAGCATTCGTGAAAGAGACTTCGCCTTCTCTTTATTGGAGGCGCCGCTCGACGCGGGCTATTACGAAGTGAGGGCCTACGCCAGCTGGAGAATCTGGGCGGATGAGACGCTGGTGACCGCGGCGAAATTTACTGTCGTTGAACAGCGAAGCGAGAATCGGGATGAAGCTGAGTGACTTGGCGCGCTATGGCGACATAGTGATACAGTGCCACGACGTCCCGGACGCCGACGCGATCGCGAGCGGCTTTGCGCTCCTGCGTTTTCTGGAATCTCTCGGCGCCGCGGCCAGGCTCGTTTACAGCGGGGCGGGGAGGGTGACGAAACCGAACCTGGCCTGGATGCTCAGGCTTCTTGACATACCGCTTGAACACGTCGACGAGCTCCCCCGCTGCGACTTGCTGGTGACGGTCGATTGCCAGTACGGCGCCGGGAACGTGCGGAAATTCGAGGCCGGAGCATTTGCGGTCCTGGACCATCACCGGCCGGAGATTCCGGAGGGGCCGATGGTCGTGATACAGCCCGCGCTGGGCAGTTGCTCCACTCTTGTCTGGAATTTGATGCGGCGCGAGGGCTTCGACTTCGCCGCGAACCCGGCAGTTTTCACCGCGCTGTACTACGGCCTTTTTACCGACACCAACAGTCTCGCCGAGATGCGGCACCCCCTGGACCGGGATCTGTCCGAGTTCATGCCCGTGGACCGGCCGGTGCTGAAGAAGCTTAAAAACTCCATGCTCTCCATGGGCGAACTGGACATAGTGGCGGAGACCCTGTCCTCCGCGCGGATCATTGAGAATATGGGGCTGCTGAAATCGCGCCCCTGCGACCCGAACCTCTTGGGCTTTTCGAGCGACATCGCGCAGCAAGTCGAGCAGTTCGGCAGCTGCGTCGTTTACTGCGACGTTCCGACCGGGCTCAAGCTTTCGATAAGAAGCGCGACGCGGGAGATCATGGCCAACGAACTGGCCGCTTTCCTGACCAGGGGGGTCGGCTCCGGAGGGGGCGGCCTGGAAAAAGCCGGGGGGCATATCAGCGGCGAAGCCTTGGCCAAAGCCTTCCCCGGCGCGGCGCCGGACGATTTTCTCCGCTCGCGGGTCGAAGACTATCAGAATAATTTCGACCTGGTGTACTGCGACCGCCATAAAATCGACTTCTCCTCCATGGCGCGTTTCCGCAAACTGCCGGTCGCCGTGGGCTGCGCGCGCACCACGGACATGTTTCGGGAGGGCGCGCCGATAAACATCCGCACGCTCGAAGGCGACGTCGATACAGTGGCCTCCGCGGACGTATATCTGATGATCGGCCCCCAGGGAGAAGCCTACCCGATCAAAAAAGACCGTTACGAGGAGTCTTACGCCGCCTGCGACGCGCCTTACGCCCCTGATTTTGAATACGCGCCCATGATCATCGAAAAAATTACGGGGGAGAAAAAGTCGGCCCTGCCCTTCGCGCGCCCCTGCGTGGCCAAAGGCGATAAAATAATCCGCGCGTCCAAACTTTCAAAAGACGCGAAAGTGTTCTCCAAATGGGACGAGGAAAAATATTTCCTAGGCCGGGTCGGGGATTACATCGCCGCCCCTGAGTCTGATTTCAGCGACGTGTACATAATAAACCGGGATATTTTCGAGAAGACCTACCGAGTTATTGAATGATATAATTGGCTTGGAGCCTTGTCGGGGCGGGGTCGCAGCCAGGCAAAAAATGCGGTTTTTGCCTGGCGAGGGGCCTTTTAGCCAGATCAACCAGTCGCTTCGGGCTGTCTTCTCATTTTGGTTTGGAGCGGGGCGGGCATAGTGGCGCGAGAGGGCGCGGGGCTGTTCTACGGACTCATGAACGGCCCGGAGCCTCTGGAACTTGCGGCGCGAGGAACAGCATATGAAATTACGGCAGCTTGACATAAAAAGGCTTCAAATCCATTGACGGCGAGGAATGCAGGCATTTTCACGAGTGGTTGTCCCGCTTGGAAAAGCTTGCAGTTACGCAAGGAACACAGCCATGACAGGCAGGGCGGCTTAACGCTCTCCATAACATTTTTTAAACGGAGTCGAACATGAAGGTCTGGCAGGCTGATCTGGCCATTATCGGGGCGGCCTTGCTCTGGGGCCTGTCATACATCTTCACCCGCTGGGGCCTGGAAGACTGTTCGCCCGCGCTCTTTCTGCTGTGCCGTTTCGGGCTGGCGCTGGCGGCCTGCCTGGTTCTTTTCGGCCGCCGCCTCAAGGGCGTCTCCCCCCTGGTCCTCAGACGCGGCCTGACCTTAGGCTTCTTCATGGGCGCGGGCTATCTGCTCCAGACTTACAGCGTCAACTTCACCGAGGTTCCGCGCGCGGCCTTCATCGCGGCCATGACCCTGCCGGCCATCCCGGCGGTCGCTTTCATTCTCTTTCGCGAGCGCGTCAAGCGTCACAACCTCATTGGCGTCATCCTGGCCCTGGCCGGGCTGCATCTGCTGCTTGACCCGCGTTTTTCCGGCCTGAACGCGGGCGACGTCATCGCTTTTCTATCCGTGCCCATGTGGGCGCTCTATATGATTTACCTGAATCTCTACACCGAAGGGGAAAAAGGTTTCGAGGCCACCGCCCGTTTTATGGTTCTTCAGTTCGCCGGCGCCATCCCCCTGACGCTGGCGGCCGCGCTTATTTTTGAAACCGGGCTCGTCCCGCCCCTTCACCCCGACCTGGACAAGGGCCTGACCGTAAGCGGGCCTTTCCTGGCCGGACTTCTCTTTTGCGCGCTCCCGGCCTCCATCGGGGCCATCTTCATCCAGACGGCCTGCCAGAAATACACCACGGCCTTGCAGGCCATGCTTTGTTTCCAGCTGGAGCCGGTCACGGCCACGGCGGCGGCTGTTTTGCTTCTGGGGGAGACCGTGGGTCTCATCGCGGCGCTCGGCGCGGCGGTCATCATTTGCGGCATCTTGTTTTCCGAAGTGGGCGGCCTTCTGGCGCGGAACAAATGAGCGATGAGACAAAAACTCCTACACCCGGGAACTGCCGGCTGCAGGTCCGTGAAACGGCGGGGCGTAACGAACGGAACAAATGAGCGATGAGACAAAAAAGCGATGAGACAAAAAAGGGAGCGGTACGCTTGAGGGGCACGGTCTATATGCTGAAATCAAAAATTCTCGACCAGATAGGGCGCAGACATCAGACGGACAAATCCGGCGCGACCGGCGATTTTCACGATTATCTGCGCAAGTATGAATTTTTTTTCCGGCCCCTGAGGCGCGATAAGTTCACTTTTCTGGAATTGGGCGTCTTTAAGGGCGCCAGTCTCAAGACCTGGAGCGAATATTTCGAAGAGGCCGAGATCGTCGGCGTCGACTGCGAGGAGGCCAGCGCGGCTCAGGCCGGCGGCCGCGTCAAGGTGATCATCGGCGACCTGATCCAGACTGATTTTCTGAATACCCTGCCGGCCCTCGACCCCCGCGTCATCCTGGACGACGCCTCGCACTGGTGGCCGGACCAGCTGCGGGCCCTTTTCATTCTCTATCCCGCGCTGACCGGCGGGGGCCTGTATGTGATCGAGGATCTTCACACTTCCTTCGACCCTCTGGCGCCGCTGTTTTCGGCCGGCCTGAACATCCGCCCTTTCCAGGTTCTGGCCAAAGTCGCCGAATACATGACCGGCAACGACCGGCCCTCGCCCATAGTCAAAGATCAGCTTTTGCGGCCCATTGAGCGGGTCGCGCATTTTCATGACGAAATCCGCTTCATCGCCGACCGCACCGACGCCATAACTTTTATAGAAGGGGCCTGCATTCTGGTCAAGAAATGAACTCTTGTACTCTTGACTTCATCTGTTTTCCACGATAACGTATGGTAGAGGACAGCCCATGGAGTCAAACAATGATATTGCGCAGACAGACATAGCGGCCGGCGTCAGGAGCGGGCTGATCATGCTGGTCGTGGCGCTTAAAAACCAGGCTCTCTATCCCGCGGACAACCCCATTCGGCAGACCGCCTTTTTGAACCTGCGCAACTGGCTTACGGCCTTTTTGGAGCGGGAGTCGAAATTGCGCCTTACGGTCAGGAAAGACCGGCTGCTTTATCAGGGGGAAGTGGTTCACCAGGATAAGCCGGGCGATCAGCCGCTGATTTTCCCCCTTTACCGCGACGGCGTGAAATGGTTTGAATTTCACGAAGGCATCGCCGTTGAGGAATTGGAAGCCTTCATCAGCCTTTTGAACCGTTTTCGGGTTTTGAAGGACGAAGCGGAGGACGACCTGGTGACCGCCATGTGGGAGACCGATTTCGCCCACTTGAAATACAAGACGGCCGACGAGTTCTGGGCCCGGGACGGGGAATCGGAGATCGGCGCCGGCGTCGCGCTCAACCCCCTGTCAACCGAATATGACCCGGCCAACGCCGGGCCGGCCGGCGGCGCCAAGCCGCTGGCCTCTCTCTTCAAATATGTCGACGGCGCTGATTTGCTTCCGCCCGGGGACGAAGCGGCGAACGCGGGCGCCGAGTCGGTTTTCCAACTGGGCCTCAGCAAGGTCAAAATCAGGGCCGGCGGTCCGGAGGCTAGAGAAGGGCCAGGGGCGTCTGAAGGGGAAGGCCCGGCCGAAGGCGGCGACGAATCCGCCCCGCCGGTGGACGACGAAAGCAACTGGAAGCTGTCGGAAGGCGAGGAGGCGCGGTTAAAGGCCATGGTCGCCGTAGAAGAGCTGCGCCGCGAGACCGAAGACTGCCTGGAGATTGTTTTTATTGTTCTGCGCCGCCTCAACGGCCCGCAGGACAGCGCGCCCATTTTGGAATTTTTGATTGAGGCGGTCAGGCACGCGCTGGCGCAGGGCGATTTTGGGGGGGCCTGTTGCTCTGTGGAAAAGCTCAGGGCTTTGACCAGGCTCGGCAACCCCTGGGTCAACGTCGTAGTCAACGAGTTTCAGAAAAAGATAGCCACGGTGGAAGTGCTGTCGGCCATGGCCATTTCCCGGGCCGCGGTTGAAAACCGGGGCGAGGATTTTCTGGCCGACTTTCACCGCTTCCTGTTTCTTCTGATCCCGGAATCGCTCCATGCGCTGGCGCCGCTTTTTGCCAACGCCGGCAACCGGCGCATTGAAATGATCATGATCAAGGCCATCGCCTTTCAGGCCTGCCGGATCAACACGAACGTGGGCCAGGTGCTGGGCCGGATGCCCGCGCCGGTCATAATAGAGCTTCTCCGGATCATGCAGGCCCAGGGCCTTGTTTTCCCGCCCGGCTTTTTGGAGGGGTTGACCCGCCACGAATCCGGCTCCGTCCGCGAAGCGGCGGCGCGCACGCTGATGGCCAAGGAGCCCGACGGCCTTAAAAAAATAGCCCATCTCCTGGAAGACGCAAATCCTGGCCTGCAGCGGCTGGTCTGCGCCCATCTGGCCGGCTGCGGGAACCCGGCGGCTGAAAATATTCTCCTCGACTATCTGAACAGCGTCTATACTCAAAAGAAGTCCTCGGGCGAAGACCGCACCCTGACTTGTTACCGCGCGCTGGGCCAGTGCGCCTCCCCCGGGGCCATCCCGTTTCTGCAGGGTATTCTCATGAAAAAAGGCTGGAAATCTTTCTTCGGCGACGAATGGCATTGCCATCGTCTGGGGGCGGCCATGGCCCTGATGCTGATGCCGCGGGAAAGCGGGGCTCGGGAAGTTCTGGAGAGGGCCTCAAGAAGCTCTTTTCGGGCCATTCGCCAGGCCTGTCAAGAGGCGGCCGAGGCCTTGACGGGGGCGGCCGATGTGCGCTGACGCCGCGACCGCCCCTCACTCCCCGGCCGAAAAACTGGTGCAGGCCGTCTTCAGGCTGCCCCAGCTCATCAAAATACATTTGTCCAACAATCAACTGCTGATCGACAGCCTCACGGATTTCAGGGATTCCGTCCGGGACATCTGCGCCGAAACGGGCAGCGCCAATCTGCGGATCTACCACGGGCG